>JAHJFT010000103.1 GCA_018824325.1 Patescibacteria group bacterium | reverse complement strand
CGGGAAAATCCAAAACTGGCCGCGCAGATTAAAAAAGCGCTTTTGCAAGCAGTGCGGTCAAAAGAAGACGCGAACAACTAAAATTCCAAAAATAAAAAACAGGCCCGATGCGGGGCCTGTTTTTCTTATTGTGATTGGTGGACCATAAGGGACTCGAACCCTTGACCTCCTCCATGCCATGGAGGCGCTCTACCAACTGAGCTAATGGCCCACTGAAAAAACTATTAATTTTATTAATACTCGCCTTATATTACCTTAAATTCCTAAAACCGTCAATCTTTGTTTTTTTGATTTCTTGATTTCTTGATTTTTTGTTATCGTTCTTGCCAAATCGGCCAATTCTGCTATTATAATTTCATTATGTCTCTAAAAATCGGCATCATCGGTTTGCCAAACGTGGGAAAATCCACTCTTTTTCAGGCCTTAACCAGCAACGAGGTTGATGTTGCCAATTATCCGTTTTGCACCATTGACCCCAATGTGGGCATGGTGGAAGTGCCGGACGAACGGTTGAAAAAACTGGCCCAATTATCCAAAAGCGCGAAGACCACTCCGACGGTTATTGAATTTGTTGACATTGCCGGCTTGGTCAAAGACGCGCACAGGGGCGAAGGCCTGGGCAATCAATTTCTCGCGCATATTCGCGAAGCCGACGCCCTGGCCATGGTCATCCGCTTTTTTGAAGATGGCAACGTGGTTCACGTGGCCGGCGGCATCAATCCGGCGGAGGATATTCAAACCATTAATCTTGAACTTATTTTGGCGGACCTGGCGCTCGCGGAAAAGTGCTTGAACGCGGCGAGCCGGGAAACCAAATCCGGGGACAAAGCGGCCATTGCTAAATTAAATGTCTTGGAAAAAATCAAACAAGGCCTGGACCGCGGCGAGCCGGTACGCCATATTTTCCCAAATCCCGAAGACCTTGAGATTATCAATGAAATTCAATTTTTGACATCAAAGAAAATGCTATACATCGCCAATGTCGGCGAAGACATGGCGGCAGTGAAGCCCGAGGAGTTGATAAAAAAATACGGCTTGCCGGCCGTTATCCAAGATCCGGACACGCTCATCCCGATTTCCGCGAAAATTGAATCCGAGATCGCCAACCTGCCGAGCGCCGAACGCCGAGAATATCTTGCTTCCCTCAATCTTGAGAGGAGCGGACTTGACCGCCTGACGCGCGCCGCCTATGGGACGCTCGGCCTGATTTCGTTTTTTACCACCGGCGAAAAAGAAACCCGCGCCTGGACCATCCAGCGGGGCTGGGCCGCGCCGCGCGCCGCCGGGCGCGTTCATTCGGACATGGAGAAAGGTTTTATCAGCGCGGACGTGTGCGCTTATGACAATTTTATTGAGCTGGGCGGCGAAGAAGCCGCGCGCCGAGCCGGAAAAATGCAAAAGCAGGGGCGTGAATACGAGATGCGCGACGGGGATATCTGTATTTTCTATTTTTCCAACTAGAGGGACCTCTGCAAAAGTCAATTATTTCGATAGCGGGAAAGACTCCTTGAAACGAATTGAAATCAGTTATCAGGAATCAGTCATTATTCTGTTTTTGCTGCGGATTTCTGTTTTCCGTTTTCTGTACCGATTTCCGACCTGCCTGCCGGCAGGCAAGCTACGGACAACTGATTTCTGGTGTGTATTTATTCCATAAGCCAAAATATACTCGTACAGAGGTTTCTAGAGCTAGGTCTTTTCGAAAATAAAAATTTCCCGCGCCACTCTTTGGTCGGGTCGGGAATATATTATCCCGCCCCGAGGCATGGATTTTGAAAAATCAATTCCACATTGTTCGGTGGGATTTTTTATTTCAAAACCCAATTTTTCAATTCGTTCCAAGATGTCAAGAAACACCTTGCGCTCGGACATGAAGACCGGAAAAATAATCACGATTTTTCCGCCGGGCTTTAGTATTTTTTTAAAAACTTCAAAACTTAATAGATAAAGCTGTTCAAGCTCGGACTTTATTTTCAATATTTGTTCGCGCGCGACGCGCCGGCTCAGGGGCGGGCCAAGATACGGTTCGGTGACGATGCCGTCAATTGACGCGACGGGAATTTTTTTATCAAGTTCGCGCGCGTCGGCCTGAAAAATTTTAATCTTCGCAATACTCTCGGCTGGAACAAAGCCACGGCTGACCAGCCACTTAAGATTTTCCAAGGCATTGCTTGTGGATTTTTCCTCAACATCCGAGCCGATTAAATTTTTATAATTCATGAGCGCCGCTTCCATCAGAATCGTCCCGGAACCGGCAAACGGGTCAAGCAAAACCGAGGGCGGGGCAAATCGCCCCAGATTAATCATTATTTTGGCGATTTTTGGCGGCAGCATGCCGGAAAGATGATCTCGGGCCGGACGGCCGAAGTCTCTTCGCGAAAGCGCGGCAAACGGCTGGCAAGCCAGGGTTTGCCCGAGCCAAATCTGCTTTTTTATCTTAAAGCAGTTTAATTCAATTCCGTCTTTGTCTAAAATATTTTTTTGGGTTGAGACGCTGGAGAGCTGAGGATCTTTGCCAAAAACAAATCTGGCCTTGATATCGGATTTTATAAGTTGTTTCTTGATTCTCAACGCATCCTTGACAGCAAATGCATAACCATAATCATTAATGGAAAAATTTAATTTTTTGGCGCCGGCTCCCTTTTTGAGAATGGCAAGGGTCTCTTCAAAACAAGCCTCTTTTGAAGTTTTTAAAATTATTTGTCCGATTTTTACCAAACCGCCCAGGGTAAGCCGCAATTCCTCTACGTCCAATCTGCTTTCTGTGTCAATAATATAAAAACTCGCGCCAAAATAACGCTCTTTTATCTTTCCATATAATACCTGCTCAATCTCGGCCACCGAAAGGGCCGGATTTCTGCCCAAAATAAAAAAATAATGCATATAACATCATTTTATCATCTTAAGAAATTATCCACAAAGGCGATGCGAATTTTTTTTCAGCAAAATTAGACGCTGTCAACACCATTTGACGGGGGTGAGCTTGTGTCTGGTTTTTTGTCAAAGCTTTGACAAAAAATACATGATTCATGGGTTAAGAAAAGATTTCACCACCTAAATTTGACGCTTATCTTAGCTAAATTCTATAATATAGGCATATCCAGCATAATCGCTCTTTGACAATCTCTTAGCACAAATACTTGGCCAACTTGACGCCAGAGCGGTTTTCCGCTAAAATGAACACACTTTATAAACCATTAAGACCAAGGGGCAAGTTTTTGCTCTTTCCGCGGCAAAACCTCTTTTTAGACGGATAGCGCACGCGGAACAAAAATATATGACATACGAACTACTTTATATTATTCCGGCTAAATTCACGGACCAGGAAAATGAGGGCATCATCTCAAAAATTTCCAAGGTCGTGGAAAAAGCTGGCGCAAAAATAACCCGTAACGAAAATTTGGGCAAGTTTAAACTTGCTTACCCAATTCAGCATGCACGTCACGGGTTTTATGTTTTGGTTGAATTCGGGGTCGAGTCTCAGGCAATAAAAAATATCGGACGCGAACTTAGATTATTGCCCGATATCCTCCGGCATCAGATTCTATCAATCAAGGCCAAGTCTTCGCCAAGAAAAGAAATCAAAATGGTCTCCTACGAGGCGCCAACACCCGGGGAAACTCCGCGGCCAAGGGCGTCTTCAAGGACCAGGCCCAAGCAGGAGCAAAGGCAAGCTCCAAAAAAGAAAATTGATCTTGAGGAATTGGACAAAAAACTGGATGAAATTTTGGATAAGGACATTGAGATTTAATTCATAAACTCAAAAATATGAACTTAAATAAAGCCATGATCATCGGGAGATTGACCCGAGACCCGGAATCAAGAACCACGACCAGCGGCCAAGCAGTTGCTTCATTCGCCGTGGCCACCAACCAAGTTTGGAAAGACCCGCAAGGTCAGCGTCAGGAACGCGTTGAATATCATAATATCGTCGCCTGGGGCAAGCTGGCTGAAATCTGCTCTCAATACCTGAATAAAGGAAAACAAATTTACATCGAAGGCCGCTTGCAGACACGCGACTGGGAAGGCCAGGACGGAATCAAGCGCTACAAAACTGAAATAGTCGCTGACAGCATGATTATGCTTGACCGGGCCGGTTCATCAAGCGGACCCAAGAAAGATGCGGACGTGGAGAATCAGGATAATGGCGACGATGTAAAAAAGGAAGACGTTCCATTTTAAATACCACCTATGAATTCAGAAAAAAAAGAAATAAGACCGTGCTACTTTTGCGTCAACAATGCTGACGATATTGATTATAAGGACACGCAACTCTTGAGGCGCTTTATTTCGTCCTACGCGAAAATAGTACCGCGCAAAAGAAGCGGGGTTTGCGCCAAACATCAAAGAAGGTTAGCCCAGGCAATCAAGCGGGCGCGCATCATGGCGCTGCTGCCGTTTGTGCCAAAGTAGTAAATAGAGTTTTATCGGCAGGCTCGGCATAGAATGTTGGGCCTGCCTTTAAAAATGCCAAACCCCTCGGAGCTAAATTACAAATCTCAAATCACAAATCTCAAATAAATTCCAATGGCCCAAAATTCAATTACCAAAACATACGACTTGGAAGAAAGAACATATCAATTCGCAAAAAGAGCGGCACTATTTTGCAGAAGGCTACCAAAAACTGTTAATAATATGGAGTACGCAAAGCAGATAATCAGGGCGTCTGGCTCAACCGGGGCTAATTATATTGAGGCAAGCGAAGCTCTTAGTGGGAAAGATTTTTTAATGAGAGTGAAAATTTGTCGCAAGGAAGCAAAAGAGGCTGCTTACTGGCTAAGGCTCATAATTGAGACTAACAACGAAAATTTTAAGGAAGAAGGTTCATTGCTTTTCCAGGAAGCTATTGAGCCTAAGAAGATTTTTTCTTCAATAATAGAGCGCTCTAAATAGTTTCGGTCATTCGGAAATTAGCCCCCGGCTCTACGAGCCGTCCTCCGGAGGTACGCTCCGTAGGAGCGGAACTAGGCTCGGAGAGAATTTGAGATTTATTTGTCACCGCCTTTGGCGGGACCCCGCCGTGGCGGTGGCGCCCGTAGGCGGTGGGAATTTTAAAAACTTACTTTAATTAATCTCTGCCAGTAAATAAAAATATATTTATGTCTACAACCTCGGATATCAAAAAAGGGGTAGTGATAAAGTACGCCGGCGAGCTTTGGATTGTGGCGGATTCCCAGCACGTGAAGATGGGCCGCGGCGGAGCTTTTGTCAGAACAAAACTTAGAAACGTTAAATCCGGCAAGGTTATTGAAAATACTTTCAAAACCGGGGAAACAATTAAAATCGAGGAGCTGGCAAAGAAAAAAATGCAATATTTATACAAAGAGGGTCAGCTTTATAATTTCATGGACCCGGTTTCTTACGAACAAATATCTTTGCCCCCGGACATACTTGGCGAATCGGCGAAATATCTAAAAGAAGGCCTGGAAGCGGAGGTGCTTTGTCATGATGACTCTCCCTTGGCCCTGGCGCTTCCCATCAAAATCACTTATGAGGTCACGGCGTCTCCGGAAGCGGTGCGCGGCGATTCGGCGTCGGGCCGAGTGACCAAGGAAATAGTTTTGGAAAATGAACTTAAAATCCAGGCGCCCCTTTTCATCAAACGGGGCGATAAAATAGTGGTGAATACGGAAACTGGGGAATATGTGGAAAGAGCTAAACTAGCTTCTTAGCCTTGATATCTACGAAATTATCACAAGGTGGTCACTTCGTGATAATCTCGTAGATTGAAGTAATTTTGTGGATTAAAATAAAAAATAGGCTCGAGTTTGAAATCGTGCCTATTTTTTGTACCGGCTTGGAGCTGCGTTACGGAGCCAGCTAAGGTAAGTCGAGTCAAAGGCTGAAAGTGAGAGGAGAGAGAATCCCCCGCCAAAGGCGGGCACTTTTAGCGCTCCGATCTGACTTAAAGCTACCCCGCTCCGCAGCTCCAAACCGGTACCATAATAATTATAAAATATTTACATAATTTGTCAATATTTGTAAGAACGGAACATGTTCTGTTCACGCTCTCACGACAAGCTTGCTTCAATATTTAAGTTTTTTAAACACTGAAGTGAGCGGCCCATTGTCAAGAGAGAGACAATGGGCCTGGGTATGAAAAAATGTCAAAGCGGTTTTTAACGGTGTGGTTCAGCAGGCCTTGGCTTGTCCAAGACGTTTTTGCCTGCTCTTTTTGTCGTGCAGCTCACAGAGCTTGCGGCGCTGATTGCGCCGGCGTATGGCTTCGCTAAGCGAGAGCACGCCGTTCAGATCCTTGCGATGCCGCGCGCACTCGCGGCAAATCGCGCGCACAGAGAGATATTCCTTCCCCTTGTGCCGGTAGGGGCTAAGAATAGCGTGCTCAATCCTATCTTTTAACGGGCCCTGGCGGTTGTCATGCTCGGGATCTCTGCAGCATGACTCTTCTATCTCTTTCCTTACTTCTTCATCTTCAAAATTTATCATGTAACACCTCCTATTTGGAAATTTCGAATTTCTAATTCTGAATTTTGATTCAATTTAGAATTTTAAATTTTTAATTTAGAATTCATTTCAGGTTTCCGTCATGAGTTCACGAATATGTTTCATGAATTCATGGGGAAGCACGATAAAAAATCAAATCTCAAATCTCAAAAATCAAAAACACAAATCAAAATTCAAAATTAGTTATTTAAAATTGAATCGAAATTCAAAATTCAAACTTTAAAATTAAATGTACGTTTCCGTCACCAATCCACGAACAAACTTCGTGGACTCATGGGGAAGCACGACTGATCTAGGGGATAGATCAAAAGTCGTGCAATAAGGTAAAAAGTTCGTCGGCGGGTTTAGTTGGCCACGGGCGGGGGCGCGGCGATTTCGGACTTGTTGTCATTGTCTTTGTCCGCGGCCTTGGCCTCGGGTTTGGTTTTGGGCTTTGCCTTGGCCTTTTTCGGCTTGGCCTCGGGTTTGGGCGGCTCGGGCCGGGACTCGGCTTTGATCGGTTCGGTTTTGGCCTTGTCCTCGGTCGCGACACGGGGTTCGTCCTTGGCCTCGGATTTTTCCTCGGCTTCATCTTTCTCTCCCAGGGAGAGGGCGACGAAGTCCTCGTATGTGGCTTTGCCCGTGATGATCTTTCCGATCCTCTCGAGCATCTTGTCCACGTCGTCATCCGGGATGACGAACTTGATATCGGGCCGTCCGTCCCTGGCCGGCCGCTGTTCGCGGTCCAGATAACCCCGGCCGTGGAACAGGACTACCGTGCCTTTGCGCCCATAGGTGCGCCCGGGGCGGAAACTGACCTCGCACGGGTCCCATTTGGACTCGGGCTGGTATTCGCCCTCTTCGGCGAACAGCCCGTCCACGCCGCGCATGGAAAAGCGAAACGACAGGGGTCTGCCGTCCGCGCTCTTGCCCGCGGGCACGCGCAGGTACACGTTGCCGCGCTCGGTGAACTGAAGCTTCACCGAGACCGTTCCCGCGTCCTCGAGCTTGATCTTGCCCAGCGGGATTTCCATGACAACGATATCCCTGGGCGCGTGATTTGTTCCGTTTCTTTCTTTCATCTCAATCTCCTTGTGCTTAGGTTTATGGTTATAAAAAAATTGTTGAGTTATATATTAAAGGAACTGGGTTCCCCTTTTGGCACAATTTATTATGCAAAAAGGGGAGTTGCAGTTTGTCAGAGCCACGTAAAGTGGTTGGCAAACTGCTAAGAATTGATGATGTGCAGGATTTCCAGGCGTATCATGAATTGACCTTTGCTCTCACCCCAGAGGCGGCGGAAAGAATCAAAGTCGTGTTTACCGGCTTTGGGCTGGTTTTCCTCGGGCCGTTCATAGGCCATGGCCTTGGCCTGGTCATTTTTCTTTTTGTCCCAGCGGCGCTTGAGCTCGGTGTTGACCTTTTCGGCCGCCAGCTCCTGCTCATTGGGTCGGATACGCTGGCTCCGGTCCTGATAGCGGCGGTAGACGCGGGTCGGATCCAGGGCCGTGAGCCGGGACATGGTTGCGTCATTTTTTTCGAAGAGCTCATTGAGCTTTTCGAATATTGGCCGCAAGCAATTCCTGATCGCGTCGAGCTCGTCCCGGCACTTGCTTGTTTCCGCCTGGACGCTTCTGCGATCGCGCATCACGTCCTTGGCCGTTTTGTCAGACAGGCCCTGAGCTTTTGTCCAGAGATCCTTGGCCTCGTCATCAAGGCGTCGGACGTCCGCTTCCAGTTGGCCGCGTTTCCTTTTGAGCTCTTTGCTCTGCTGCAGCAGGGGATTGATTTCTTGCCAGCAGAAGTCCAGGTCCATTTCCAGGGACTTGACCCTTTCATAGGCGTCCGTGGAAAAAGTGCCCAGGCGGGGCTTTTTCGGGGTGAGTTCTTTGGGCGGGATTGGCGAGGCGGGCAGGATTTGTTTATCGTTGTACACTTTCTCCTCCTTCTTAGAAAGTTGTGTTTGGGGTTAATAATATTTTAAAGAAGGTTTTATCCTCCCCCAAGATTTGTTTTTTAACAAAGCTTGGGGAAAAGCTCGAGATAAAGGCGGGAATAAGTGATAGGATTTTGTTTTATTATTCTCGAGCTGGTAGGTTTTAAGGTTTTTGTTCGGCTACGCCTTGCACGCGCCGTCGGCCATGATGTGCTTTTTGGGCGTGACCGTGGGCGGCAGGGGCTGGATGTTGGTCTGGCACGTCAGCTCGTAGACCTTGACGGCCTGGCTGATGTCCGTGGCATCGCTCACGGTCTCTTCGGCCACCATCTCATCCCACTCTTTTTCGGCTCTTTTCTTTTCCGCGCGGCAGGCCAGGTAAGGGGCCACGAAGCGGGGGTCAAGAACGATGCCGATGCCGATTTCTGTGTTCTGCGTGCTCATTTTCGTCCTCCTTGTTGGAACAGAGCATTGCTCTGTTCTTGTTGTTAATGTTGTTTGGTTGGAACAGAGCATTGCTCTGTTCTTACTATAATATATCTATTATCATCTCCTATACGGAGGAGAGCGGGGTATTATTAAATGAGCTATGTGCTCTTATTAATTATTTTATACCCTCCCCTCACACCTTTTCGCCGTTAAATTATTGGCGCAAAGCGCCACGGCGAAAAGGTGTGAGGGCTCTCTCCTCCTTGTAGGAAATGACAATTTTGACAAGAAAATGGAGGCGTGTCTACTTGAGGGTAGTGCACGTGGCACGCCGCAAGTAAAGGTTCGTCAAAGGTATTTATCTTAGTAAACCCTCCGGGGACCAAGAAAAACCTAATCTGAACCGCCTTTGGTTCGCTTTGCCATAAAATGACTTGGCTCGCCTCGGGCTTGACCCCTCCATGTTCTTAACAGAATTTGGATGTCAGAATTCGGAAGTCGGAAGCCAGATACTGGCTTGATTCCAAACATGAATTTGGAGGTAGCGCTCGGTGGTGTGTTTTGTAAAAAACTCCTCCCAAGTAAATGGCGCTTTTATAAGGGACATTGCCAAGAAAATCCTGGCAAAGCCTTTGACGCGCCAAATGCTCAATGTTGCCCCCATTGGGGCCATCGAAACATTGCTCCTCCTCCAAATTCACGCTTGGAATTGTAAAGGGGGGTTGAATTGTATGGAACAAAAAAGAGGCGGTTTGCTTGCAAGGAGAGAAAATCTTGAATACAAATAACCTCTTTTTTATCTCCTCACACCTTTTCGCCGTTAAATTATTGGCGCAAAGCGCCACGGCGAAAAGGTGTGAGGGCTCTCTCCTCAAAATTTTATTTTAAAGAATTTTTCTTTTAACAAGTTAGTATAGCATACATTGAAAAGTTTGTCAAGACCCTTGGACAGTTTTTTTGGCTAAAATAAGGCATTTAGGCTAAGTTTAGCCAAGAAATGTCAATGCTTGCAAAATTTATCAAAAATAAGCCAAGTTTCTTGCCTTGAGATTAAAAAATGTGGATAAGTTGGGGAGCATTTATACTTAAGATTCTTATCCATGCGTCTGATTTTTGTGATATTCCGCTTAAATTAGCTAAAAAAGACAAGGACTTGACAAGATTTATTTTATACCCAAAAAACTTGACGGCATATTATAATAATGATAGTATTGGGTATACCAAGCCTTTTTTAGGCTTTTTTCCGCCAAAAAGTAATATTATTTAGGGTGGAAAATAAACACAACATGAGAAATAAGTCTCAAAAAAATTAAGTGGCTCTCCACGTCCTAATTAAGGTTGTGGCTTTTTTTTATTTTCAATAGGTCCTTTGTCTACAAATGTCTACAAATTACAAATAGGTACAAATATACAAATACATATTAAGATAAGCCTGCCCGCAACGCCCGTAAGCGGGCTTGCGTGGCCGGCGGGCAATAGAATATCGGACGTGAATCAAGAATTTGTATATTTGTAAACATTTGTAATTCGTAGACTTAAATATATGATTTTTAAACGACTTCCGGTAAAAGACAAAGAGCGTAAATATTTTACGCGCCTCAGGGAAGCTATCCCTCTCCCTAAGCTAATAACCGTTCAGCTGGAGTCATATCAATGGTTTTTGGAAAAAGGTATCAGGGAGCTGCTTAGTGAAGTTTCCCCGATAAAAGATTTTATCGGCCGCGATCTTGAGCTATATCTTGATGATTATTATTTTGACGAGCCAAAATTCGACGAGGTTACCTCAAGGGAGAAAAATTTAACCTTTGAGGCGCCGCTTCGCGTCAGAGCGAGGCTTGTCAATCGGCGCAGCAACGAAGAAAAAGAACAAGACATTTATCTCGGCGACCTGCCCATCATGACGGACCGGGCAACTTATATTATTAACGGCATTGAAAGAGTCGTGGTTTCTCAGTTGGTTCGTTCGGCCGGCGCTTTTTTTACTTCCGAATTTTATCGGGGGCGAAAATATTACGGCACCAAACTTATTCCTAATCGCGGCGCTTGGCTTGAATTTGAAACCGATTCAAACAATGTAATTTGGGTGAAGATTGACCGAAAAAGAAAAGTCGCCGTGACTTCGCTGCTTCGCGCCTTTGGCTATGCGACCGACGAAGAAATAAAGGAACTGTTCAAAGACTGCGACGTCCATCCAACCAATCGTTATATTGATTCAACCTTGGCAAAAGACGCGGCCCATAATGAAGACGAGGGCTTGATTGAGGTTTACAAAAGAATAAGGCCGGGTGATTTGGCCACGCCGGATAACGCCAAGAGTTTGATTCATTCCATGTTTTTTAAGTTTGACCGATATGATCTCGGAAAAGTGGGTTGTTACAAATTCAATTTGCGTTTTGACATGGACACTTCAAGCAAAATCGTGGAAAAAGAGGAAAATCGTATTTTAAAGCCCGAGGCCATCGTTTCAATCGTTCGCGAAATTATTAAATTAAACATTTCTCAAGGAGAAGCCGATGATGTTGACCATTTGGGCAACCGGCGTATTCGCGCCGTGGGCGAGCTCGTGCAGAGCCGTTTTAGGATCGGTTTGGCGCGCATGGAAAGAATCGTCAAAGACAGAATGAGCACCATGGACCTTTCGGTCATGTCGTCGGGCAAACTGATTAACGCCCGGCCGATAATTGGCGCGGTGCGCGAATTTTTCATGTCATCCCAGTTAAGTCAATTCATGGACCAGACAAATCCCTTGGCCGAACTTGAGCACAAGCGACGGCTCTCATCCATGGGCCCGGGCGGACTTTCTCGGGAACGCGCCGGTTTTGAAGTGCGCGATGTTCACCCCACTCACTATGGGCGCATCTGTCCGATATCAACGCCCGAAGGACCAAACATCGGTCTCATCGGCCATTTGGCTTCTTACGCCAAAATCAACGAATATGGATTTATTGAAACTCCGTATAGAAAGGTGGTTCATGACCTGCCCAATGATGGTAAGTCAAGCGTGGGCGAGATTGCTCGGCAGGACATAAAAGACAAAGACGAACAAGTCAGAGTTTCAAAAGATACCAAGATTACCAAAGACTTGGCGCAAAAACTTTCAAAACTTGAAATTGATAAGATCCCGGTCAAGCCCCGAGTAACCAATGAAGTGGAATATCTCAATGCTTTTCGTGAAGAAAAAAGCGTCACCACTTCGGCGAGTACGCCCACGGACAAAGACGGATTCTTTTTTCAGGGGCGCGTTGACGCCCGAAAACACGGCGAGCCAAGCGTTGTGCCCGTGGAAACCATTGATTATATGGACGTCGCTTCAAAGCAAATCGTCAGCGTGGCAACGTCGCTCATCCCGTTTTTAGAGCACGACGACACGGTCAGGGCTTTGATGGGGACAAACATGCAACGCCAGGCCGTGCCTTGCGTCAAGGCGGATTCGCCGATGGTCGGCACGGGCGTGGAAGCGCGCGCGGCGCGTGATTCGGGCCACCTGCTTGTCGCGGAAAGCGACGGCGAGATTTCTTATGTTGACGGTTCGCGCATCGTTATTCGCGACAAAAAAGGAGAGGAGCATGAATATGCGTTAAAAAAATTCCTACGCTCCAACGCGTCAACCTGCATTAATCAAAAACCCGTGGTTTTGCCCGGACAGAAAGTGAAAAATGGAGATATTTTGGCCGACAGCGAGGCGGTTGAAGCCGGCGAGATTGCCCTGGGGCAAAATGTTTTGGTCGCCTTTATGTCTTGGGAAGGCTACAATTACGAGGACGCGGTTATTATTTCCGAGCGTCTGGTGCGAGACGACCGTTATACCTCGGTCAATATTGAACACTGGAAAGTGGATGTGCGCGACACCAAGCTCGGCCCCGAAGTTATTACTTGCGATATTCCTAATGTTAGTGAAGAAAAACTTAAAAATTTGGATGAAGTGGGCATTGTCAGGGTCGGCGCCGAGGTCTCATCCGGCGATATCTTGGTTGGTAAAATCACGCCCAAAGGCGAAACCGAGTTGTCGGCCGAAGAAAAACTTCTACGGGCCATTTTCGGAGAAAAGGCAAGAGACGTGCGCGACAGCTCGCTCTATCTTGAGCACGGAGAGCACGGCAAGGTGGTTGATATTAAGATTTTTTCGCGCGAAGACGGGGACAAACTTCCGCCCGGCGTCATACAGTCAATCCAGATTTCCGTGGCCGATTTGAGAAAGGTCCAGGTTGGGGACAAGCTAGCCGGCCGGCACGGGAACAAAGGAGTTGTTTCAAAAGTGGTGTCAATCGAAGACATGCCGTTTCTGGAAGACGGTACGCCCATTGATATAATCCTCTCGCCGCTTGGCGTTGTTTCCCGCATGAACCTGGGGCAGATTCTTGAAACCCATTTGGGATTGGCGGCCAACGCCCACGGATATAAGGTGGCCACCCCGGTTTTGGACGGCGTGCCCGAAACCGTGATTCGCAGCGAGCTTAAGCGCGCTGGTTTTCCCGAAGACGGAAAAATCACGGTTTATGACGGCCGAAGCGGAGAAGCGTTTGAGCACAAAACCACGGTTGGTTTTATCTATATATTAAAACTCAATCACATGGTTGAGGATAAAATTCATCAACGCTCAATCGGTCCGTATTCGCTCATCACCCAGCAGCCCTTGGGAGGAAAAGCCCAGTTCGGCGGTCAGCG
>JAHJFT010000102.1 GCA_018824325.1 Patescibacteria group bacterium | reverse complement strand
AAGATTGACCAAACTGAACGCGCCTCACTTTCTGTTTGAATAATAATCCTCTTTTTCGCTCGGAAACACACCCAGCTTGACGCCCAGGCCGTAATATAAATCATCCGTGACCCAGCGCTTTTGGCCGCCGCCTGTTTCACGGCCGGCCGCACCCATGAAAGAATATTGAGTCTCACCGGGCTGGCCTCTATATTCACGCTTGCCTACCCAAAAACCGTTGTCCACGCGATTGCCCAATGAATCAAGGTGCCAATTAAAGTTAATGGTAAAGCCGCCTTCGCCACACAGCGCCGGCGTGACCGCGGTTTGTCTTGCTTGGGCATCTTCATCAATCGCGCAATAGGTATGAGCTATTTCATGGGCCAATACATCTTCTTCGGCCAGACTATTATTAATGAGAACTACTGAAGGATTGAATACCGGAGATTCATAGCCCTCTTCATCAAACAATAGGTTACTACCTTCGCCGGTGGGCACGAACGCGGCAATTCTGGTATAGCCGTGGAATTCAGGGCCGCCGCTTTTATCGTATTCCTGTTTTTCAAAACTAGCGTACTTATCCATTGCTCTAAACAATTTATCTAGGCCTGAATTGGAATATACTCGCCCGGCTTCAATGTCACGAAATTTGTAAAGAATGTATGACGGTAAAACTATGTTCGGATCAAGCCCGGGCAGATGGTACGGCTCTTGCGCCGTATGGATGATAATATTCTCTTCGGCCACGGGCATGACTGCCTTGAAGTAATCAGCGCTCTGTCGGGCCAGTCTTAAATATTTTTCTTTTTGCGTTTCGGTTTCCGGAGAAGAGCCGGGCGCCAACACGCCGCGCGCCCTCAAATCGTCAAGTAACGACCCGCCAAGACTGGACCGCGTTTTTAAAAATGTGTCAATAAATCCCCAACGGCAGGCGTCACGACGGGGCGGAATCTCGGCGCCGGAAAGCAGGCGGCCGACCGTGGTGGTGTTTAGGATTTCCTCAATCGTCTCATCATTATAGATGCCGTCCCAGGTGTAGGCAAACATACTGCCGTCGCACGTGTATTCCCAATCCGCGTCATTTGCCACTTTGCGGCCAATTAATCTTTTACCAAAATTGGCCAGCTGTTCCATCGGTCCTTTTGATATTGTGCAAAAATTGCAAAAGTCTTCATGCCATAAACCGATTTCCAGGGGAAGAATTTTAACTGACATAAAGCCCGATGGGTAGACATCGTCAACATAGCCGGCATAGTCGAAGGGTACGCTTTTTTCCTCGCCAGTCTTTGAATCATTGTATTTGGCAAAAATCTGAGTTTTGAAAAAGTAAATGCCTTCTTTGTGCGTGTCCTGCGGGTCAACGTAAAAATTATAAAAAATCCAATCTTCCTGATCAATGCCCCTTTCAATGCCAAGAAATTCTCTCTGGTTAAAGTGTCCGCTGTCCTCCGGGGCTATTCTAACCACATAGTCGTCTTCCGAAGGCTCAATAATATTGATCTCTTCAAATTTATTTTTCGGTTGAAACTCATCGCCATCAATCCAAAAATTCATGGATAGCTTCAATTCTTCATTATCTTCAAAAATATCTTGTTCTTCGCTTTTCATCGCGACCATGACAACCATCTTTTTCCCGGCGACCAGGGGCATGCCCTTGAGAGCTTGAATGGGAACTATTTTTTCCACGCTTATTTTAGGCTTGTATGGCTGAATAAATACTTTGCGGCCATTTGTTGTGCCGGATTTGCTGTGCTTAACTTCGGCCATAAGCCAAATTTGGTCCTCTTCTTTAATGCTTATTGAGGTTAATTCATTGTCCTCGACAATTATTAATTTGGGTTTATACACGAATGAGAACGTGCCGTCAGCCCCGGTTCGCACTTGATTAGAATCGGGTTCGCCTATTCCAACAATCTTTTCCCAGTTCTTATCCATGGCGTAAAGACTAATCTCAAGATTTTCCCCGGCCACGGGCTCATTGCCGCTTATAACCGTACCTGTAAAATTAATCAAATCCTTGCCATTGGCAATGGCTGATTTTTTATCGTAATTGAGCTCTATCGCAATCTCGGAAACGCATTCATTGCTAACACATTCCTGGTCTGCGGGACAGGGGCAATCCTTGCAACAGTTTTTAGAGCTCTCACCCTCATCGCACGTGCCGTTGCCGCAGTCGGCTTGGATGACGCAGCCAAAAGCATGCATCCGCAGCAGATCATGCTCATCGCCCCTTGAATAACCCTGTTCTCTGGCCTCAATCTCGGCAAGCAAGTCCTGGCGCGCCACTTTGGCCGCCTCAATATCGCACTCAAAATCATAAGAACTTATCATGGAATACTCATCGTCTTTATATTGCGCGCAGTCGCAGTCCGGGCAAGTTTGGCAATTCTCGCCCAGGGTCTGCTCGCAATCATTATTGTTATTGCATTGGCCGTTCATATAGCTCGTGATATACGGTTGAAAAAACGCCAACACGTCGGCCATTATTTGCTGCGCCTTTTCTTCTGAGCGAGAAATAGGATGGCAAATACAGCTGGTTATCCGGCCTTCGCACTCATTTTCGACATTAACTGCTATTTCAAGAAGCATCAGGCCATTCCTTTGTTTACTAAACTCCACAATATTATCCGGCTGAGGAATATAGGCAATCAGCTTAGCGCCGGTTCTGTAATTGTCGCCAAAAGATGGTGGCACGCATGTGCCTTTTCCGATTTTACCGTACGTTCTCTGGTAAATCTTATAGCCGGATATATTGATAATACTGGGGTTGCCTATTCCATTTCTCTGGTACTCGCCAAACTCCCAGTCCTGTTTCATCCATTCGTCTAAACGGAATCCTATGTAGTCTTTCTCAGCCTCCTCGGGCCACACATAAATAGCATTAAACTCCACGCTCTGATTACTGTCTAGATCTTTTTCATAGTCAAAGCCACTGGAAGTTGTCCACCGGTAGGTCTGGCTATCGGTATTAACTATTGAAAAGCCCAGCCAGCCATCTTCCCACCCCAATGCGTCTCGTAATTCTTTTAGAACTCGTTCTTCTTCCTCCTCGTCGGTAAAAATACCCTGGGCCGGCTGCTGGCTAATCAAAAACAGGCCGGCGCTTATTACCACAAATAATAAAAGATATTTTAACCTAATTTTCTTTGGCATTTTGATAATTTTATGAATTGTAAAATTTATTTT
>JAHJFT010000119.1 GCA_018824325.1 Patescibacteria group bacterium | reverse complement strand
TTTTAACCGGGTTTCCGCCGTCTTTGGGGTCGCCAGAGTATATGCCGTCGACATCTGTTGCGATGACTACGCGGCTTGCAGGGATTTTTTCCGCAAGATACGGGACTAGGTGGTCGCCGGAGAGGATGTTTACGCCTGTTTTCCTGTCGACTAAAACGTCGCCGTAGCCTACGGGCGTAAGATTCCTGTCAAGCATTTCCTTAACGACTTTTACGGGGAATTCGACGAGAACCCGGTTATCCATTATTCCTCCCGCCGAAGGCTGGAAGGCGATTGCGGCAACGCCGGCTCTAGCGAGCGCGGAAACGACGGCGGCATTCAGTTTCTCCATGCTCGCGTGTGTTTCGGCCATGCCCTTAATCTTCATGGGATTTGATTTTTCTTCTGCTAGCCCGTATTTTTCTGCGAGGACGTGTCCGAATGGTCCTGCGCCGTGCACTACTACAAGCTTTAATCCTGGTTTAGTAAGAGCTTGCGCTGTCTCTTCTGCGAGGCGGGCCAGGTTTTTTTCGTCTACTTCGAGCCTGCCTTCCGCTTTTCTTGTGATTATGGAGCCGCCAAGCTTTAGGATTACTGTCTCGGCCATTGATTAATTACTTCAGATTAAGGGAATTTAAGTATACTCTAGTATGCGTTTCTGGCTTGAGCCGGCAAGTTCGATGAAGGATAGTGCCTTGCGCGCAACTCCTATTTTCTTTGCGTCTTTGGTGCAGCGTATTTTCTGCTTCTCTCTTTCTGAGATGATTTTTGTTGCGGTCTTGGGCCCTATGCCGGGAACCTTGAGGAGGAGCGCGTAGTCTGCTTCGTTCAAGTCTATCGGGTAAAGCTGGGGGTTAGCCTGCGCGTAAAGGGTTTTCGGGTCTTGTGTTAGAGACAGGAATCCGTCGTCTGTGACGGGTATGTCTTCCACGCTGAAGTCGTATTGGCGCAGGAGAAAGTCGGCCTGATACAGTCTGTGGGCGCGCCTTGCAGGCGCCGGCTTCTCGGACTCAAGGGGAGTGTCTTTTATGGGTGAGAACGCCGAAAAATAGCAGCGGTAAAGGCTCATGTCTTCGTATAGGTTTCCCATGACATCAAGTATCTCGGAGTCTGCTTCGCCGGATGCGCCGACTATGAACTGTGTCGTCTGTCCCGCGGAAACATGTCCTCTTTTAACTTCACCGCCTATCCAGCGCATCCTCCTGAGAATGTCTAAACCATAATCCTTGGTGGATGATAGCTCAGACAATCTTGCCTTGCCGGGTACTTCAATGTTTATCGAAAGCCTCGTCGAGAGCCGCGCCGCCCGCGCGACTTGGTCGCGGGTGGCGCCGGGCAGAATCTTGGTGTGAACGTAGCCACAGAATCCCCTGCGGCGCACAATGCTTACTGTCTCCAAGACTTCCTCCATGCATTCTTCAGGGTCGCGGCCGACGCCGGAGCTTAAAAACAATCCTTCGACGAGGCCTTCCCGCAGGTATTTTGCGAAGACGCCTGCAAGCTCGTCTGGCGCAAAGTGGGCGCGCGCTGTTTGTCTGCTGCACGTGTTGACGCAGTAAGCGCAGTCTCCGCCGCACTCGTTGGTCTGCAATACTTTGAGTAAAAGTGTTTTTCTGCCGTCTGGGCCGGAGGCGGGATAGATGCCGTCGCGGGGAACATCGACTCTGCGCCGGCTCTTATCAGAGGTCTCGCAGCCGCAAGCATCATACGCGGCGCCAGCACCCAAAACACGGAGTTTAGAGAGAGTATCCACTACAAAAAAAATATGTGCGGAAAACCTGCAAAAAACAAAGCCGAGAGCAACAAAAAAATAACTAATTAAGTTTAACCCGCCTAAAACGAGGGTTAAACACAAAAAAACACAGGATAATTGTTGTCCCGCCGAAATTGCTCGCTCGCCTTAAAACCGTCAAAACATTTTTTGAAGAAATCAGTCAAAGACCGTTACGTCGACTCGTGAAATCAATGCGGGTTTTCACTCGGAAGAATTCATCGACGTAAACCCTCCTCCACAACACCCCGACCCCCCACCCCTAATATGATGCTCGCGAGCAACTCTGCGTCGTCCCCTAAAACGGGGACTCCTTGCCTCGCTCGATCACCACCAAAAAAAAATATTAATCTCGCTCGGTCGCAGGACAAGGGCTAAACGGCTCGCCTCTACGGCTCGCCCAAACCCCTCCCGTTGGTCGGGGCTTCGTTTAGCCCACTAAGTTAGCTGCAATTGGCGAGCAAGCTCGCCAACTTTCGAAGCCCGATTGATTATCAATTATGGAAAGAACAAGATTTATACATCAAAGAAATCCAATCTTAGATTTATCGTCCAGTACCATCCCGACTCCTTTATGATATGTGTAGGAGGATGTTTGAATTCTAGTGTCTTCTTTGATTTTAATTGTATTACTATTTCTAATAATTTTTTACATTCTTCTTCAGATCCTGCTAGGTGTATTAACAAATAAGGTCGTGTGACTTCTTTGCTCGCATTAGTGATTTTTCCCTCAATTTTTTCAGGAGTAGGAAGTTCATCTGGTGAAATTAATACTGATACCTCATAGTAATGTTCTACCCACCAGTTAAATCTTTCAATTTTATCTTTTTTAGTCTGAATTTCCTGAAGTTCATCGAGTATCGTCTCAATATCGCCAGTAGTGATCATATTGAGAATACTATTGCCTCTAAAGCGATAACGTTCTATCAAACATTTTTTATTTTCT
>JAHJFT010000101.1 GCA_018824325.1 Patescibacteria group bacterium | reverse complement strand
TTTTATAATTTTATATTTTTAAGTGCGTTCCAGCACCGCTTTACCGCCGGCAATTTCGGAAATTTCTCGGGTAATGCCGGATTGGCGCAGCTGGTTAAAGGTAAAGGTAAGGTCGTCAAGCATGTCTTCGGCCGCGTCAGACGCGTTTTTCATGGCCATCATCCTTGCCGAATGCTCCGAAGCCGCGGATTCCAAAATCGCCTGATAAACCTTGGTTTCAATGAGCCGAGGCAAAAGCAGATCCAAAACCTTGGACATGTCCGGTTCAAATTTATATTCAATGCCGCGGGATTGTTCCGCGTCCACCGCCGGCTCGGCGCCGGCGACCTCGCCCAGGCCCGCGGTTTTTACCAAAGGCAATAGCTGAACAACGCGCGGAGCCTGCTCAATGGTTGAGACATAATCCGTGAAAGCAAGCATCACCTTGTCGTAATTTTCTTTTTTATACTCATCAACAATCAGCCGGCCGACCGGCAGAATATCCTCGTATATGGGATTATTGGCCAAGTCTTGAAAAAACGCGACCACATTATTTTTAACCTTGACCATGGCCCGCCGGCCAAACTTTCCGCAAGCCACCGCGTCAATCGTCGTCTCGGATTCAATTTTTAAATATTTGCTGACCTCCCTGACTATCTGCGCGTTAAAACCGCCGCACAATCCTCTATCCGAAGTGATTAAAAGCAAAAGAATCTTTTTAACCGGCCGCCGTTCAGCAAGAAGCGGATGCTTATCCTCGGCCGCGCCGGCGGAAAATTCTTGGGCAATCTCCCAAGCCAAATCCGAATACGAACGCGAAGCAAGCACGCGCGCCACCGCCTTTTTCATCTTGGCGACCGAAACAAGCTCCATCGCTTTGGTAATCTTTTTGGTATTGGATACGGATTTTATTCTTCTTTTGATTAATCCGGTTGATTGGGACATATTGTTGCAAAATATTATTCTTCCGCCGCATAGTCGGGCAAATCTCCCCAAATCTCTTGGGCCGATAGAACATATCGTTTAAATCTTTTTTTAAATTCGGACATGGGAATCTTACAAGAGCTGTCCGGCAAATTATTCCACCAAGCCGACCGGCCGCCCAGGCCAATCTTAACCTGGCATTTTTGAATCACTAGTTTATGATTTTCAAAATCAATATCCTCAACATAAATCGCCCGGCGCGCGTTCGGGTCCGCGAGATATGAATCTTTGAACGGCGCGTAAAGGTCGTCGGGCAACTCTTGAAACTTTTCCACGAATTCATCAAACCGCACGTCGACAATTTCCCGATCCTGTTTTTCAATTTTTAAAATATTTTTCTCCGGAACGCAAAACAAAACCTTGCCCGCCCAGCCTTCATCAAGGTGCCAATAAATTTCGCCCGCGTAATCGGATTCAGCAAGACGTCTTTTGAACCCCTTGAGCTCGGCGCCGGCAAAAAATTTAAATTCACGCGCCGGCTTATCTTCAAGCATAAAGCCCCTATTCACAAAATCAACCGCCGACACTTTATATTCCCGGCCTTCCGGACTGACATAAACGCTTCCAGGCGCGTATTTCATGAAATCCCGCGATGTTAAAAATTCTTCAACCCGGGCCCGCGGCTCGGGCTCAAGCATTTCGGGCGGAAACTCGGTTTGATAATGACGCTCGGCGCGCATATTTATTATTTTTTAAAACCCAAATTAAATTCCTCGATCGCCTGCTTTAACTTTTCTTCCAAATCTTTTTCCAAAACTTTTTTCTCCACTATCTCCTGAAGCACGTCCCTTTTCGCGGTATTCATAAAATTATGAAATTTTTCTTCCCAAGCCTTAATCTCTTCGGCCGGAATCTGGTCAAGTAAGCCGTTGGTCACCGCGTAAATCACCGCCACCTGATTTTCCACTGGCATGGGCGCGTACTGGTCCTGCTTCAGCACCTCAACCACGCGCTTGCCCCGTTCAAGCTGTTTCCTGGTCGCCTCGTCAAGGTCGGTGGCGAACTGGGCGAACGCCTCAAGCTCGCGGAACTGGGCCAAATCAAGACGCAATTTTCCAGCCACCTGCTTCATGGCTTTAATCTGGGCCGATGAACCCACGCGTGAAACCGAAAGCCCCACATTCAGGGCCGGCCGAACGCCGCGGTAAAAAAGGTCGCCTTCAAGATAAATCTGGCCGTCAGTAATTGAAATAACATTGGTTGGAATATAAGCCGACACGTCCCCGGCCTGGGTTTCAATAATGGGCAAAGCGGTCAATGACCCGCCGCCAAAATCCTTATTCAGTTTGGCCGAACGCTCAAGCAGTCTTGAGTGAAGATAAAAAATGTCGCCCGGATAAGCCTCGCGTCCGGGCGGGCGGCGCAAAAGAAGTGAAATCTCGCGATAAGCCCAAGCATGCTTGGAAAGGTCGTCGTAAACCACAAGCACGTCCTTGCCCTTTTCCATAAAATATTCGCCCATGGCGCATCCGGCGTAAGGCGCGATGTACTGGAGCGAAGCCGGGTCCGAAGAAGACGCGACCACCACGATCGTATGGTCCATGGCGCCGGTTTCTTTTAGTCTTGCCACGATCCTGGCCACATTGGACGCCTTCTGCCCGATGGCCACATATATGCAGATTAAATCCTTGCCTTTTTGATTGATAATCGCGTCAATCGCGATCGCCGTCTTGCCGATCTGGCGGTCGCCGATAATGAGTTCGCGCTGACCGCGGCCGATCGGAATCATGGAATCAACCGCCTTAATTCCGGTTTGCACCGGCGTATCCACCGGCTGGCGCGTCATCACGCCGGGCGCGACTTTTTCCACCGGATAAAATTCCTTGGCCTCGATCTTTTCGCCCTCGTCAAGATGTTCGCCCATGGGATCAAGTACTCGGCCGATAATTTTGTCCGAAACCGGCACCGAAAGTATGCGGCCGGTTGACTTGACCTCGTCGCCCTCGCGAATATCCTGCCATTCGCCCAAAATCATGGCGCCGATCACGTCCTCTTCAAGATTGAGCGCCACGCCGAACACGCCCTCGCCAAAATCAAGCATTTCCGAAGCCATGGCCTCGGAAAGTCCGGCGATTCGGGCGATGCCGTCGCCCACGGAAATAACATGGCCAACGCGCTCAACCGCGGTATAATCCTTGAAATTTTTAATCTGTTCTTTCAATGTTTCGATAATATGGTCTTTTTGTTCTTTCATATTTTAAGTTAATTGCGTTATTTTATTTCTTAAACGCTTGATTTTTCCGCGCAGGCTCGCGTCAATCAAAAGATCACCCATCCTCACGATCATGCCGCCGATAATATCTTTATCCGTAAAATTTTCAATAATTACGCTCTTGCCGGTTTTTTGGGACAAAACCTTGACCGTCCTTTGCTTAAGCTTGGCGCTTAGCGGCTCGGCCGTGATTATTTCGGCCTGAATCGCGTTTTCCTGCTCTCGCTTTAACCGGCGCGCTTCATCCAACACGCTTTCCAAAAAATCAATGTTTTTATCTTTGATGAGTATAAGCAAAAAATTAACCGCCGACGCGCTCAACGCCGGAGAAAACGCCTTTTCCAAAAGCGTCCGCTGATCAGCCGAACCGACTCTTGAATCGTGCAAATAAATTTTAACCGCCGGATTCAACGCGATTTCCGCTCCAGCACGCTCAAGCTCGGACAAAAGCTTTTCAAAAATCTTAAGTTCCGTTCCCGCGGCCGCAAGCGCTCGCGCGTATTTCTTAAAAATCACGCTCTTCATATTTTTATATCTTTTCCCTTTTCAAGCTCGTCCAGAGTCTGATTGATCAATTCATCGTTAACCTGGGGCTTAATCTTTTCTTTGGTAATTTTACTTGAAGCAAGCATCACCAATTCGCCCAGTTCGCGCCGCAACTCGCTAAGCATTTTGCTTCGCTCGGCCTGAATTTGCTCTTTGGCCTGCACGATTATTTTTTGCGCTTCCGCGCCCGTCTTTTCCAGCTTTTCTTTTCGCAAATTTTCCGCATTCGTATTAACTTCCTCAATAATCGTCTGGCCTTGCGCGCTCGCCTGCTTAAGAATACTCTCCTTCTCCTCATCAGCCGATTTTAATTTGCGCTCGCTCTCTTCAGCGTCGCGCAATCCTTTGGCCACGCGCTCACTGCGCTCTTTCATTATTTTTAAAATTGGCTTGTAGGCGAATTTCCAAAGCACAAAAATAACAATCGCGAAATTGACAATCTGCGCCAGCATCAATCGCCAGTCAATGTGAAACGCCTTAATAATCTCGTCCATACTTTTTTAGCTTATTAGCTTATTAGCTTGTTAGCTGGTTAGCTTCTTAGCTTTTTAGAATTTAAGATAGTGGTCGTCTTAATTATCGCTTTACTTTATTTATTATTTTTTTCTTTATAGGATTTTACCAGACAATTAAGTTATTACCTGGATATATAGTTGAACTCGCAATCTTTCTAACAAGCTAATAAGCTAAAAAGCTAACCAGCTAGTAATATTCTCTCCTCGGCCCCACGATAATCATGGAGCCACAGGACAAAATACTAGATACTGAAAGCAATCACCAAAGCGTAAATCGCGATTGCTTCGGCAAAAGCCGCGGCCAAGAGCATGGGCACTAAAAGCTTGCTCGTTGCCTCGGGGTTGCGGCCGATCGCTTCCATGGCTTTGGCGCCGATAAAACCAATGGCCAAGCCCGGAGAAATTGAGCCCAAACCGATTGCCAGGGCTTTGGCTAAAACATCTATTTCCATATGTTTGAGTTAATTTTTTAGATTTTTAGATTTATTAATCTTGAAATTCATGGCCGCTCCACCCCATCGCCGTAATATGCTATTACTTAACTATACTTAACTACGCTTAACTATACTTAACTACGCTTAACTCTTCTACGGCGCGGACTTTCGCTTGTCCTGTCGAATGACGGGGTCCGCTACTCCTTCCACTCCTTAATGTTTGATTTTATTTTTTTCTACCCCCGATTAACTGATTAACCGATCCACCGATTAACCGTGCTCCTCAGCCGTGGTGGCCACGGAAAGATAAACAAGCGTGAGCATGGAAAATATCAGCGCTTGTATCAAGCCGACCAGAATTTCCAAGAACATGAACGGCACGGGCAAAATCCAGGCAAAAATCACCGCGATTGACGCGAGCAAAACCTCGCCCGCGAAAACATTGCCAAAAAGACGAAAAGAAAGCGACGCCACTTTGGCGATTTCCGATATTATCTCAATCAAGCCAACGAAAAATTTAATCGGATTCACAATAAGCACGCTCGGGTCTTTCAAAACCTTGCGCGGAATACTAATAAGTTCTTTCAGGCTGATAAACTTGTTAAAATATTTCCAAACGCCCACTGTAATAAACCCCAAAAGATTACTGCCAATCACGGCGAGCAGGGCCAAACTCAAGGTGGTGTTAAGGTCGGCGGTCGCGCCGCGCAAAAACGGCACAAACACGCCGTGCCCCTCATGCATGGCCACATAGCCGATTGAACCCACGCCCGGCAAAATGCCCAGCCAATTATTTATCAAGATAAAAATAAACAACGTAAAGACCAGGGGGAAAAATTTTGTTGACTTTTCCCGAGAGCCGGTCACCGAATCCATCACCCCGAACGCGGCTTCAATAATCATTTCAAAAACATTTTGCATTCCCTTGGGCACTTGCTTGATTTTTTTAAAAAGTACCACCGCGCAGATTATCAAAATTATCACGGTCATCCAGCTGTTGAGCAAAGAGTTGGTCACGGAAAAACCGGCCACATTAAAAATCGTCTCCGGCGCCAGCGAAATCTCGTGCTCAAAATGTTCGCTCTCTTGAGCTTCAGATTCTTGAGTTATGTGTTCAGCTTCAGCGCTCATCGCGGTTTTTTAAATTATCTTTTTCAATCTCGCTCATAGCTTTCACGCTTTTCATGATAATAAAAATATTAGCAACAATAAACGCGGCCAAAGTCAGGCCGATGAAGAACCATGGTGCGCTATCATAACGATTATCCAGCCAGCGCCCCAAAAACGCGGCGCCCAAAACAAGAATAAGCAGTATGCCGACCATGCTAAACGCCAGATTCAAGCTCTTCCAAGGGAGATTAGTTATCTTCATTGCTTTAAAATAAAAAAAGTTTTCTCATTATACCTTAATTTTAGCAATTAGGTCAATACAATTTTTTGTGCAAATCGGCAAATTTTAGCTAGATTTGGGGAAATATTACCATGCTAAACCCTAAACTCTAAGCACAAAATCCAGAACAAATTCAAAATTCAAATGTCCAAAATTCAAAACAAGGCGGTCTAAACAATCAATTAAAATATTTTGAATTTTGGATTTTGAGCATTTGATATTATTTTGGATTTAGATATTTGGATTTTGGATTTTATTAATTTGAGATAAAAAAAGACCAAACGTAATGCTTGATCGTTTTTATAGAATTCTATATCCCGAAAAACTCCCTAGCCGTCTTTGTGGTCACATCGGCCACTTTTTCAAAATCAATTTTTTTAATTTCAGCTATCTTCTTACCCACCTCTTCAACATACCATGGCAAATTTCTTTTTCCGCGGTACGGTTCGGGCGTGAGATAAGGCGCGTCCGTCTCAATCATAATTTTTTCAAGCGGAATATTTTTTATCACCTCCATCATGTCGGCATGACGCGCCAACTGTGATTTTTTTGGTTTAAAAGTAATGATGCCGGTAAACGAAATTAAACAACCAATGTCAATAAAATCCTTGGCCTGCGCGTAGTTTCCTAGAAAACAATGCGCCACTCCCCTTTTTTTGAGCCGGCCGGCGTCAATATATTGTTTTAAAATATTTATAATTTCCCCGTAAGTGTCACGCGCGTGGATAATCACGGGCTTATCAAACTCATCAGCCAAATCAAGCTGGGCTTGAAAAGCCTGCTCTTGCTTGCGTTTCACCTCATCCAAGTCCGCGTGCTCGGGCGCGAAATGATAATCAAGCCCGGTCTCGCCAATGGCAACGACTTTATTGTCTTGCAAAAATTTCCTATAGACTGACGCGTCAAACTCTTCAGCGCGTGATTGAAAAGACTCTTCTGCTTCAGTCACTTCTACATTATATAAATGGCACGGATGCAAACCCACGCTCGCGTAAACTCCGCTCTCAAAATCTTGCGCCATTTCCACGGCCCGTTTGCTCGTACTGGCCTGACTGCCCACATTAATCATCCACACACCGCGCTCAAAGCTTTGTTTAACAATATCACGCCAATCCTCACGAAACGCGTTAAAATTAAAATGGCAAT
>JAHJFT010000100.1 GCA_018824325.1 Patescibacteria group bacterium | reverse complement strand
ATGAAAGAAAAAGTAATGGAAATGATGCACGACCATTTTAAACCCGAATTTTTGAACCGGGTTGATGACACTATAATTTTTCATTCCCTGTCCCCGGCCAACATCGCGCGCATAATTGAATTACAGCTTGAGATTGTCGCCAGCCGATTAAATTTGAAAGACATTAAATTAAAAATATCTGAAAAAGTTAAAAAATATTTAGCAGAAAAAGGCTATGACCCGGCCTACGGCGCTCGTCCGCTCAAGCGTTTGATTCAAAATGATATTCTCAATCCCCTGGCGCTTCAAATTATTGAAGGAAAAATCAAGCCCGAGCAAAAAGTGAATATTGATTTAGACAAGAACGGGAAAATCTGTTTTAGATAAAAAATCTACAGAATATAATCTACGAAATTATCACGAAGTGACCACCTTGTGGCGAATTTTTTATCCCGAAGGGACCACTTCGTGATAATTTCGTAGATTATTTAATTTGACACGATAAATTATTCATGGTAATTAGATAAACACGTTCTTTGAATATATGGAGGTGAATAATGAAGTTAAGTACATTCCAGCTTTTTAGGAAGGGAATTATTTTTACCAAGCTTCAGGAAGACGACGTTATATACTTCAGTCGGAGCACGCTTTCAATTGGCTTTTTGCGCCTTGACCGGACAAGGGAATTCTGGCCTTTGAAGATCGACGGTAAAGGAGAATTTCATTTTGATTTTCTCGATAAGCCAAATTTTGAATGCATTGTAAAAATGATTTCCGCAATCACTTGCCTTGGTTATGAGCCGTATAATCTTAGTTTCGCGGGCATAACCAGGACAGTCGCTTATCGTTTTGTGAAGTCATAGTCACGCACTCCCTTGGGTGCGTTTTTTCTTTGCATTTTTACGTGATTTTTGCTATAATTGAACTTGATTTAATTGTTTATATTTTATGAAAATTTCGCAAAAAATACTAAATATTTTCACCATAATAAGCCTTATTTTACTGCCCATGTCTCCTGCCTTGGCCATTGATTTTAATCCGAATTACGTTCTAAGCGATGATGATTTGACAGACTTTGATTCAATGGACGCGCAAGCCATTCAGGGATTTTTAGGACGAAAAGGCGGTTATTTGGCAAGCTATGAGACCGAAGACACGGACGGGGTGGTAAGAAAAGCGGCCGACATTATCTACCGAATTTGCCAAACCTATTTGATTAATCCGAAATTTATTTTGGCGTTGATCCAGAAGGAGCAGAGCCTGGTTGAAGACCCAAACCCCACGCAAAAGCAATTAGACTGGGCGGCCGGTTACTCGGTGTGCGATAGCTGCACAACCGATGATCCGGCGATTCAGCGCTGGAAGGGCTTTGCCAAGCAAATCAGGTCTTCGGCCATGCAGTTTATGGAGGGATACTTGCTTGACCTTGAGACCGTTGGTCGGACCGTGGCCGGAATTTCTCCGGGCGAACCCACGCAGATTGACGGGCAAACCATCACGCCGTTTAACAATGTCACGGCCGCGCTCTACACATACACGCCGCACATACACGGCAATGAAAATATGTGGAAGATCTGGCAAAGGTGGTTTACGACGCTTTATCCGGACGGTTCGCTTTTGCAGGTACAGGGCGAGCCCGGCATCTGGCTTATCAAATATGATGAAAAAAGGCCGTTTCTGTCCATGGCCGCGCTTTTGTCAAGATATGACTTGAACAAGGTCATTCAAATTTCCAAAACGGATTTGGATAGATACGAAACCGGTCGGGCCATAAAATTCGCCGACTACTCCCTGCTCCGTTCGCCACGCGGCACCATTTTTTTGCTTGACGGCGATAAACGGCGCGGCATAGATTCATGGGAAACGTTTAGAACAATCGGGTTTAATCCGGACGAAATTATTCAAGCGACCTGGGAGGATGTTAATCTTTACGACGAAGGCGAGATGATAACGCTTGAGTCGGTGTATCCGCAGGGCGCGCTTTTACAGAATAAACAGACCGGCGGAGTTTATTGGGTGCAAGACGGAAAGAAATATCCGATTTGGTCAAAAGAGTTGATGTATAATAATTTCCAACAGCGCTATATCAGCGCGGTAAGCGAGGAGGAATT
>JAHJFT010000099.1 GCA_018824325.1 Patescibacteria group bacterium | reverse complement strand
TCCGGAATCTTGAAGAAATCGGCTTGCTTAAAGTCCAGATTGAGGGCGATGATTTGACCGCCACGGGCAAGAAAAAATTTGCCGCGAAAAAATATTATCAGGTTAATAAAGATTTTGTGCTTTTCCGCGAGCTCCAGGCCCTAATATTGAAGTCCCAGCTTCTTTTGCAAAAAGACCTCAAGAGCAAGATCAATCAGCTCGGCAAGGTTCATTATCTGGCGCTGACCGGCTCTTTTCTCGGGCGCGAGGATTTGCCCGTGGATCTGTTCATTATTGGCAAGGTCAACGCCGCGAAACTGAAAAATCTTATTCACCGTTTTGAAAAATCGCTCGGCGACGAGATTAATTACACGGCCATGCCGCTTCAGGAGTTTAATTATCGGCGGCAAATTACCGATAGATTCTTATTTTCCATAATTGAAAGTCCAAAGATTGTTTTGATTGATAAGACGGATATCAGCTAAATTCCAAATCACAAATCCCAAATTCCAAACAAATCACAATGACCAAAATTCAAAATTCCAAACAGCTAATTCAAGTACGCACCAGATTGTTTGGAATTTTGAACATTGGAATTTGGTGCTTATTTGTTATTTGGTGTTTGTGATTTGAGATTTAATCTAAGAAAGTTATGTTTCTCTTCATCGACACAACTCCGCCCAAGGGATTTGACTTGACGATATTAGATTCAAGGGGCAAAAAGAATTTTCATCTGGTTCAAAAATCATTTGACCTTCCTAGCGAAAAAATTCTGCCAAAAATCAAGCGTCTGCTCAAATCCGTTCATGTGTCGCCGTCCGAGCTTGGCGGCATCGGCGTGGGCACGGCCGGATCGTTCACCGCGCTCCGCACCGGCGTCACCATCGCCAATACCCTGGGCTATGTTTTTAATATTCCGGTCGTCTTGACCAGCCGGCCGGGTTTTAATCGGGCGCTCCAAGAGATGAAAAAGGCAAAGACATTCAAGCCGATTCAGCCGATTTATGACCGAGCGCCCAATATCACCCAATCAAAGAAAAAATATTTATGATTGCCCAATTCGCAAAACTTAGCGGCCGGGTGCAAGGGGTGAAATTTCGTTTCACCACCATGCTCGCGGCCAAGTATTTTAAGGTTTTTGGCAATGTCAAAAACACGGCTGATGGCGGAGTGGAGATTTTCGCACAAGGGGAGCCGGACCGGGTTGAAAAATTCATGGATTGGGCCAAGCATGGTCCGCCTTGGGCCAATGTCCGTGGTTTTGAAATGCGCGCCCAAGAGCCCCGGCCGGAAATCAAAGATTTTAAAGTCCAGCATTAATATGGCCGAACCGTTCGAAAAAAGAATTTTGGAAATAATACCCGGCGCCCTGATTTGGCTGACCCTTATCCTGGGCATCCTGTTTTCTTTTATCCAGCCCCTTTGGGTAATCTATTTTATCATCATGTTTGATTTGTTCTGGCTACTCCGCCTGGTTTATTTTACATTTTATCTGCTCGTGTCTTGGATGAAATTCAGAAAAGCCATAAAGGTGGATTGGTTTGAGAAGCTTAGGCAAATTCCGGGTTGGGATATCAAACGGCATGTTGTTTTTTTCCCGACCTATGGAGAGCCGATTGAGGTTTTGGAAAATACTTTTGAAGAACTTTTAAAGATAAATTATCCGCTTGATAAATTAATCATCATTTTGGGCGGAGAGGCCAGAGAGGAGGAGGTCTTTATGGAAAAAGCGCGCGCCATGGAGCGAAAATACGCGTCAAGATTTCATAAATTCATAATCACCGTGCACCCGGACGCGCCCGGTGAAATGCCGGGCAAGGGCTCCAACTTGAACTACATGGGCCGCCAAGTCAAAGAGTTTATCGACCAGCAAGGCATTTCCCACGAAGACGTGATTGTTTCGTCTTTTGACGTTGACACGGTCACGCATCCCCAGTATTTCGCCTATCTAACCTATCTATATTTAACCGTGCCTGATCCGACAAGATGTTCGTATCAGCCGGTGGCGCTTTACAGCAACAATATTTGGCAGAGCCGGGCGGTTGTCCGAGTTTCCTCTTTTGGCACCATCTTTTGGCTTTTGGCTGAGCTGGCTCGTCCGGAAAGGCTTTGGACTTTTTCTTCGCACAGCATGAGTTTCAAGATGCTGGTTGACGTGGGCTTTTGGCAAAAAGATATCGTCACCGAAGACACGCGCATTTTTTTGCAGGGACTGGTGCGCTATCACGGCGACTACCGCGTTGTGCCAATGCATCTTCCGGTTTCCATGGACGCGGTGACCGGGGAAAATTTTTCACAAGCGGTTAAGAATCTTTACAAACAGCAACGGCGCTGGGCCTGGGGCGTGGAGCATTTTCCGTACATGATTGAGAAATTCAAAAAAGACAAGCTCATGCCGCTCCGCGTCAAGATAAAATATGTGCTCAATCATTTGGAAGGCATGTACACTTGGGCGATGGCGCCGATATTGATATTTTTGCTCGGTTATTTGCCGCTTTTTGTGGCCCAAGAAAGCGCCCGCGCCCAGGCCTTGTTTCAAAACGCGCCCTACACCCTGGAAACGCTCATGCGCGTGGCCATGTTAGGCATCTTAATATCCGCCATTTTAAGCCTCAAGCTCCTGCCGCCGCGCCCCACCGCCTATCCCAGGCACCGGTATGTTATAATGATTTTGCAATGGATACTCTTGCCCGTAACTTTTGTGGTTTTTGGCGCGTTGCCGGCGTTTGACGCGCAAACCCGGCTCATGCTCGGCGGCTCAAGACGTCTTGGGTTTGAAGTAACGCGTAAAAAGAGATGAAAAACACAAGAACATAAAAACAAAAAAACAAGAGAACAAAAAAAGAAAAAAACCACGTCCTGATTAAAAATTCATAATTCATAATTCAGAATTGAATCAAAATTCAAAATTCTTATCTATGGCACAAATTAGCATAAATATCGTCACTTGGAACGGCATGAGATTTTTGCCCGACGCGCTCAAAAGCATTTTGGGACAAACTCATCAGGATTTTAAAATTATCGTGGTGGACAACGGCTCAACCGACGGAACCGTGGAATATGTTCGCACCAATCTTCCCAAAATTACCCTGCTTAGAAATGTCCGTAATCTCGGATTCGCCCGCGGTCATAATCAAGGGTTTCATCTCGCCCTGGACAAGTGGCCGACCGAAGAGCGGGATAAATGTTTTGTTCTTATCGCCAATCAGGATTTGATTTTGGAGCCAGACTTTTTGGAAAAAATTACGCGCTTCGCCCGCGCCAACACGCGCGGCGCCATTTTCGGCGGCAAGCTTTTGCGCGCCTACTTTAAGCCCGAGGACGAAGAGTTTGAAGAAAAAATAAAATCAGATGTTTTGGACAGCACTGGTTTGGTCATGAAAAAATCAAGGCGCGTGATTGACCGCGGCGCCGGCGAACAGGATAGCGGCCAGTACGACGAAAAATCCGAAGTCTTTGGCATTTCCGGCGCGCTCGCTTTAATCAGGGCCTCGGCGCTCGATGACATAAGATATAAAGATGAATATTTTGATGAAGATTTCTTTTCCTACAAAGAAGACATTGACCTCGGCTGGCGCATGAGATTGCGCGGCTGGCAAAGTTATTACGTGCCGCAAGCGCGCGCCTTTCACTTCCGCGGCGCTTATTCGCCGACCAAGGCGAGCGCGTCCGAAAAAATAAGACTGCGGCGCCAAAGGCCATTTTTCATAAAAGTGCATTCGTTTTCAAATCACTATCTCGCCCTGCTCAAAACCGGCTTTATCCGCCACATGGTCGTGGATTTTCCGTTGATATTTTTGTATGAACTTAAAAAATGCGCTTATTCTTTCTTTTTTGAGCCGCGGGTTTTTTGGCGCGGCGTGGCCGATTTTCTCAAAAAGCTCGGCCCGATTTTACAAAAAAGAAAATACATTTTTTCAAGAATCATGATAAAACCCAAAGAATTGCGCAAGTGGTTTGAGTAGGAACATAAAAACAAAAGAACCCTGAAGTATAACCTCGCGTCCCCCTACGCTCTTCGAGCTTCGGAGGACAGGTTGCTCGGTTAACTTCAGGGCAGGCAAAAAAACGAAAAACACCCTAATTCAAAATTCGAAATTCAGAATTTAAAATTGAATCGAAATTCAAAATTCGAAATTCAAAATTCTTATGGACCTAAGCATCATCATATTAAATTACAAAACCAAAGGCTTGGCGCGGCAGTGCTTGAAAAGCATTGCCTTGGCCAAGCCAGAGTTAGAATATGAAATTATCGTGGTTGATAATAATTCCGCGGACGACATTTCAAAAATGCTGGAACAAGATTTTCCTCAAGTCAAGTATATTCAATCGCCGGACAACGTGGGTTTCGCCGCCGGAAACAATCTTGGCATCAAAGAATCGCGCGGCCGTTATTTTCTTATTCTCAATCCGGACATTACGGTTATGCCCGGAAGTTTGGAAAAAATGATGCGGTTCATGGACCAAAATCCCAAAGTCGGCTTGGTCGCTCCGCAATTATTAAATCCCGACAAGAGCGTCCAATATTCTTGCTACCAATTTCCCACCCTTGGCGTGCCAATTTACCGGCGCACTCCCTTGGGCAAGTTCGCTCATGGAAAAAAAGTGCTCAAACAATATTTGATGAGCGACTGGAATCACGCGGACACGCGCGAAGTGGATTGGTGCTTGGGCGCTTGCCTCATGGCGCGAAGAGAAACGGTTGAACAAGTCGGCATGTTGGACCAAAGATATTTTATGTATTTTGAAGACGCGGACTGGTGCCGCCGTTTTTGGCAGGCCGGCTTCAAAGTGGTATATTTCCCCGAGGTCAAGGTAATCCACTATCACATCCGCCAATCCGCCGATGTCCCATGGTTCATGGGTCTGTTCCAAAAAATCAGCCGCATCCACATGGCCAGCGCGTTAAAGTATTTTTGGAAATTTAGAGGCAAAGGGAATCCGAGGGTGGGGGGAGCGGTTGAGCGATCGAGTGGCAGTTAGCCAAAATTTAAGCTACAATTTACTTATGCAAGACATTGGCAAATTTAAAAATAAAATTGTTTGCGGGGATGTGATTGATGTAATGAAAAAAATGCCGGATAATTCGGTTGATTTGGTAGTGACTTCGCCGCCGTATAACCTCAAGAATTCAACCGGCAATGGCATGAAAGATGGGCGAGGCGGCAAATGGGCAAACGCCGCTCTGCAAAAAGGCTATTCTCATTATAATGACAATATGCCGCACGGCGAATATGTGAAATGGCAAAGAGATTGCTTGACCGAAATGATGCGATTGATACCAGATGATGGCGCAATTTTTTATAATCACAAATGGCGAGTACAGGCCGGTCTATTGCAGGATCGTCAAGATATTATCAGCGGCTTTCCTATTCGCCAAATTATTATTTGGAAAAGAGCCGGCGGACTAAATTTTAATGCCGGCTACTTCTTGCCAACCTATGAGGTGATTTATCTTATTGCCAAGCCAAAATTTAAGCTTGCGCCAAAAGCGAATGCGTATGGAGACATTTGGGAAATTTCACAAGATATGCGGAATGACCATCCTGCCCCCTTCCCTGTAAAATTAATTGATCGGATTATCTCTTCGACCAAAGCCAAGATTATTTTAGACCCGTTCATGGGCTCCGGCACGACCGCGATCTCGGCGATAAATTTTAAACGCGATTACATCGGAATTGATATTTCACCGGAATATTGTACATTAGCGAAGAAGAGAATAAAAATTCATCAATCACAAGCTAAATTATTATAATATGGCAAAACCAACTATCTATACAAAACCGGCTTTAATAACTAAACTCAAAAAAATTTCTGCCATGGGATTTGTTCCAAACGCGCGAAAAGGCAATCAAGGTGGAATTGGCAATACACTTGAAGATTTACTCGGTATTGAAGAAAACAATTTGCCAGTCCCCAATGCCGCCGAATGGGAATTAAAAGCGCAACGATTGAATTCAAGCTCTCTTACCACACTTTTTCATATTGAACCCTCACCCCGCGCCGTCCGTTTTGTCCCGCAAATTTTATTACCACTATACGGATGGCCTCATCAAGAAGATGGTAAAAAATATTCAAAAGGCGAAATGAGTTTCCGCCAAACAATTCATGGCAAATCAAGAAGTGATCGTGGTTTTAAAGTGGTAATTGATCGCAAAGAAAGAAAAATATTAATTTCCTTTGACTCAAAAAGCGTTGATATCAAGCATAAGAGCTGGCTTAAGCAAGTAAAAAAGCGGATCGGTCTCGGTGAGCTCAATCCGCAACCTTATTGGGGGTTTGATGACTTGGAACACAAGGCCGGAACAAAACTTCTTAACACTTTTTATGTGCAGGCCGAAGTAGAAGTTAGGCGCAAAAAAGAATACTATCACTATACTAAAGTGATGATGTTGCAAAAATTCAGTTTTGAAAAATTTTTGGACGCCCTAGAGGAGGGAAATATTCTTGTAGATTTTGACGCACGCACCAGACATAATCATGGTACCAAGTTTAGAATGAGGCAAAATTGTTTGCCTCATTTATATGAAAAATCCACAATTATAATATAAGTAAATTTTCCAAATCTATGGATAAAAATTTAGGCAAAAGAATTAAGTATATTAAAGAATTTGCGAGAAATTATTCTTTATTTCAAGTTGTTGCATACACTGAATTTAGTAAGCGTTCAGCTCCGGAATTTAATGTTGTAGTTGATACCGGACGTCCACTTTTCGTGTATACTGACGGGCCCCTCGTTGATATTTATTATCGCGAAGGAGACCTGAAGAAAATTTTTGGTCAATTTGGACAAATGGCGGCAAATACTGACTATTTTCATGGCGTTGTATCAAAATTTTTTAAAGTCATTGATGAAATAAAACCATATTTTGAAAAGAAAAAGTCAGTTAAAGACCTTGAAGAATTGAGATGTATTTACGAATTGTATATGGACTTCGGCTACGGAGAGGCTACCGTTTGGGTCGCGCCGTTAGTCGAAAACTTGCCCAAAGAACTAAAAACAAAAGCTTTATCTGCTCGGGAGCAAACACAAGATTTAACTTCTTTACGCGATGAATTATTTGATTATAACTTGGATAAATTGTTTCCAAGGCTTGGCGAATTAACGCATTTTGTGCTTCCCGAAAGTGTATTTGGAGGCAAGACAATCAGCGCACTTTTAAAAGAAGCGGTTGAGTATCAAAAAGGTTTTATATATTTTGACGGCAATATCTACGCAGGGCAGCAAGATGAAATATTAAAAAAGTTAAATATTGAGCTAAGGGACGGCAAGCCGACGGAAAAGATCAATTCCATAGATGGTCAGTCGGCGTCAAGCGGAGTAGTGGAAGGACGAGTTAAAATAGTTTTAACAAATAAGGATATACACAAAATTTTGAAGGGCGACGTTTTGGTTAGCCCAATGACAAGACCTGATTTTATTCCGGCCATGAAAAAAGCGGCGGCCTTTATTACCGATGAGGGTGGTATTACTTGTCATGCGGCGATCGTATCTCGAGAAATGAAAAAGCCATGCATTATTGGAACTAAAATCGCTACACAGGTTTTGAAAGACGGGGATTTGGTAAAAGTAGACGCAAATAATGGAGTTATAAAAATTTTGGAGTAAGGCCGTGGCCCAAAAAAGCAATACATCCATTATGGAATTATTAAAAGAAATTAAAGATAAAGACTTTCCAAGCGACGATTCAGTTTTGGAAAGCAGACAAGCTTCAAGGGCTGTGCTTTTTGATGAAAATGATTTAATTCCTTTATTGTTTGTTTCAAAATATAATTATCACAAACTTCCTGGCGGTGGAATTGATGATAGCGAAGATAAAGCCGAAGCGTTGGCCAGAGAAGTTAAGGAGGAAACTGGAAGCGAAATTGAAGTAACAGCAGAAGTTGGAAAAATAATTGAATTTCGCTCAAAGTGGAATTTGAAACAAACATCCTATTGTTATTTGGGAAAAGTAATTTCAAAAGGCAATCCCGATTTTACAGAAAAGGAATCAAGACAAGGATTCAAACTTGTTTGGCTATCTTTGGATGAAGCAATTTCCAAAATTGAGAATGATAAACCTGAGGATTACGAGGGCTCTTTTATTCAGAAAAGAGACATTGTATTTTTAAATAAGGCTAGGCAGATTACGGTGTCCCGACTTTAGTCGGGGAGACGAAGCCCTAAGCCCGGACTAAAGTCCGGACTCCTGAGACCAAATTTTCTCATCTCAAATTAAAAATAAAAATTCATCATTCACAATTGAATCGAAATTAAAAATTCAAACTTTAAAATTCTAAGATGCACAATCCTCAAACAAACTTCATGACCCACGCGCCGGCGGATATTAAGAGGCCGCGATTTGGCCGCCGCAAGTGGCCTTATGTGCTCGCGTTTATTGTTATTATAATCGTGCTTTTAGGGCTCTTATCCATCCCGTATATTGGCCTGGCTCAAAGCGCGTATTCCGAGGCCTTGGCCGGAAAACAGGATTTGGAAGAAGCGCAAAAACTGGCCATTGCTTTAAAACTTGAACAAGCTGAAGAATATGTTGAGTCAGCAATTGAGCATTTTGAGCAGGCCGATTCCGACCTCACGGCGTTTAAGATTTTTACCTGGGTTCCGTGGCTGGGCACGCAGATCAGGGCGGTGGACAATATCTTGACCACCAGTTTGGAAACTTCAAGAGCGATTTCCAACATTCTGGGTTTGGCCCAGGACATATTTGAGGTTTTTGAATATTCAAAAGAGCTGACCGGTGAGCTCATGCCGGAGATGGGAGAGGATGTGAGCTTCGCGGATTTGAACCGCGAGCAAAAGCGCGAAATTTTAAAAAGCTTGCACGAGTCCGTGCCGCGTCTGGAGGAAGCGAAAATAAAAATTGATTTGGCCATGCAGAGCTTTCAAGAAATTCCGCGGACCGAGCTGGCCGAGCCCTTGCGTGAGGCGATTGAGCCGTTTGCCCAGTATTTGCCCGAGTTTAAAAAACAAATAGATTTTGCCATTCCGCTGTTTAAGATAGTGCCGCATTTTGCCGGCTATCCGGAAAGCAAAAATTATCTGGTGCTTTTTTCCAACAACACCGAGCTTCGGCCGTCCGGCGGATTTTTGGGAACCTATGGCCTGCTCAAGGTGGCGGACGGAGAAATCATTTCGTTCAACACTCATGACATTTACGCGATTGACGGCCCGGCCGAGAGTTTTTTGCGCGTTGCTCCGCCGCCGCCGCTTGTTAAATATCTCAAGGCCGACGCGTGGTTTATGCGCGATTCAAATTGGTCTCCGGATTTTCCAACATCCGCGGAAAAAGCGCTTTGGTTTTATTCGGAAGAAGCGCGCGGCATTGTTCAGGAACGCGGCGCGCCCATTGAGGCGGCGCCATTGGTGAATTTCAACGGCGTGGTTTCCATAAATCCGGATGTGGTGGCCGAACTTTTGGGCGTGACCGGCCCCATCAC
>JAHJFT010000098.1 GCA_018824325.1 Patescibacteria group bacterium | reverse complement strand
CCGTAGAGACGCAAAATTTTGCGTCTCTACGGGTCGTACATAATTTATTTAATCTTTACAAGCGCGGGCGCTTTTCTGTTTTTTAGAACGCCGATTATGTTCTCGGCGGCAACGCGGGCCATGGCATCGCGCGCTTCAATGGTGGCGGAAGCGATATGTGGGGTGATGATTACATTGCTCAATTTTCTAAGTTCGTAGCGGTCGGTGAGGTCGCAGTCAATGGTCGGTTCGCATTCATAAACATCAAGCGCGGCGCCGGCAATCTCGTTTTTATATAAGGCTTTGAGCAGGGCCTTTTCATGGACAACCGGTCCGCGCGCCGTGTTTATCAGATAAGCTGTTTTTTTCATCATTTTTAGTTGCTTGACGCCGATGAGATGCCGGGTGCTCGGCAGGAGGGGGACATGCAGGCTGACATAGTCGGATTTTTTCAGAAGCGTTGCGAGCGGCACTTTTTTCGCTTTGTATTCTTTTTCAAACTCTTTGTTCTGGCGCATGTCGGTGTAAAGAATTTTCATGCCAAATCCCTTGGCCGCCCTTTGGCACAGGGCCTGGCCGATTCGGCCGAGACCGACAATGCCCAGGGTTTTGGCGTAAACATCGCGGCCGAGCATGAGGAGGGGGTGCCATTCTTCATACTTGCCCAGGCGCGTGTATTTGTCGGATTCAACGATTCGGCGCGAGCGGGCCAAGAGAAGGGCGAAGGTGAATTCGGCCACGGCCTCGGAGACTTCATCGCACGGCGCGTTGCCCACGGCGATGCCGCGTTCTTTGGCCGCCTTAAGGTCAATATTGTCAAAGCCGACCGCGTAATTGGCAATGATTTTTAGATTCGGGCCGGCCGCGTCCATGGCTTGGGTGTCCATTTTTTCGGTGAGGATCGAAAGAATGCCGTGGCATCCCTTGATTTTTTGCAGTAGAGTTTTTCTGGGTATTTTTTCGTCGCGCCGGTAGATATGCACGTCAAAATCTTTCTGCGCTTTGAGCATTTTTACACCCACGGCCGGAATATTGCGGGTGATGAAAATTTTTTTCTTCATATTTTTATGGATTTACAAATTTATTTTTTTGACTTTGACGCGCCGAAGTTCTTTTCGGCTCGGCATTTTTTTTAAGAGTCCGTTTTTGGCGCCCATTTTGGTAATGACCATGTTGGCGTTTAAGACGCCCATTTTAAGAGCATGGGCCAGATTATTTTTTTTCAAAAGTCCGACGACAAAACCCGAGCCAAAGGCGTCGCCGGCGCCGGTGGCGTTGATCCTTTTTACTTTTAGGGCCGGCGCAAACAGGGTTTGGCCGCGCTGCCAAGCATAGGCGCCCTTGGAGCCGTTGGTGAGGGACAGGCATTTGCAGATATTTTTTAGTTTTTTGGCAGCTGATTTTATATCGCCGCGTTTTTGGCGCGTGAGCTTGGCCGCCTCTTCCGTATTTACGGTAAAGAAAGCGGTTTGTTTGATAAACGGCGTAAGACGGGCGATTCCCCAATCCAATTCTTTTCCGCCCGGGTTCCAGGCGATTTTTATTTTATTTTTTTTGGCGAATTGCCAGAGACGTTTAATGAGGGCGAGATTGCCGGCAAGCGAGGTGACATAGAGCCAGTTTGTCTTGACTTGACTCCAGGGGATTTCTTTGAGAGAAATATTTTGGCTCGCGCCGCGATAGACCAAAATGCTTCGTTGGCCCGTGCCGGCGAGAAGGATGACCGAGTAGGCCGTGCCGAGCTTGTCGTCCAGTTGTAAAAATTTGTTTGAGATGCCGTGGTTTTTTAATATTTGTCCAATTTCCAGGCCGCCGAGATCCTTACCCAGGCGGCAGATGGCCGCGGTTTTCAGTCCGAGGTTGGCAAAAGTCGCGCCGGCGTTAGTGGCGCCGCCGCCGGTGTCAAAAATAATGTCTTTTAATTCAATTTTCGCGCCCAGGGGCAAACATTCATCCAAACCGGTGGGAGATGTTTTTGAGGGTTTGATTTTTATGGCGCTGCTTTGCAAAAATACATCGCGCGTGGCCGAGCCAATAGTAATTATGTCAAACATATTATTAGCTTCATTGGCCCTCCTTCGCCCCGACTGCGGTCGGGGGCTTCCCGCTTTGCTAAAGCTTCGCGGGACAGGTCGGAGGGTAAACTTCTTAGCTTTTTAGGATTTAAGACGGTGGTCATCTTAATTATTATTTTACATTATTGGTTGTTTTTTTATAGGATTTTATCAAAAAATTAAATTATTACCTGAATATATGGTTAGACTTTCAATTTTTCTAACAAGCTAATAAGCTGAAAAGCTAATCAGCTAGTTTTTTTGCGCCAATTTTTTATTAATTGTCCGTAGTTTTCAGCGATTTGATTAATTGCTTGGGTTTGAGATATTTTTTTATTTAGATATCCTTGCAGGGATTTAAAAAAAACTGTTCGACCCACGGCAAAGCCGATGATTTGAGGGAAGCGCGCGGCCAGAGCGAGCCAGGCGTTAACTTGCGTTTTGCTTCCGCCGCGGCCGAGAACGATAATGCCCACGTTTTTGCGTTGGGCGCCTTTTCGCGCCTGGGAGATTATTTTTTTCCAGAATATGGGTTTTCCCACGGCTTCAAGTTTCCAAATGTCGGGCTCAATGCCGGCGGCCTGTATTTGGGCGATTGCTTGAGGCACGAGCCGAGGTCTGATTTTTGTGTCAAAGTCTTTTTTATTTTTCTTGGCTTCTTGGTCGGTTGGCATGAGCAGAAGTTCAAATAAAAATTTTATATTATTTTTTTTGCAAAAATTATTCAGTTTTTTAAGCCGAGCAAGCTGGATTTTATTTTGTTTTTTATTTTTCGGATTATAGCGCACCAGTACCTTGGCCATGGTTGGGCGGTTTTTCTTTAGATGTTTGCCGAAATCCGATCCATATTCAAAGGTGAAAACTTTTTGCCCGCTTCGCTCTACTGAATTGGCGAAGATAATTTTTTTAGTTTTTGCCTCACGGATTATGTTTTTGCCGAATTGCTCGTCAATTAAAATTCCGAGTTGGTCTGGCCGGGCGTCTTTGGCACGAACGCGTTTGAAGGCTTGGAAAATCATGCCTTTTAAAAAGATGACTTTTCGCGTTTGTTCGCGCGTCAAGGGCGCTTTAAGCCCGAGGAGTTTTTTAATAAAAGTTGAGCGATGGTCAAGCGGGAGGATAAAAAGTGGTTTGTCGTAGCCGAGCATGTTATTTTCTTTTTAAGACTTTTTTTATTGCCCGCTCAATACCACTACAGCAAAGACCGTATTTCTCCAAAAGTTCTCTTGGCTCTCCGGATTCGCCGAAAGCATCGGGCATGCCGACGCGCTCGGCCGGAATGGGAAAGTTTTCAGCGAGCATTTCCAGGACAGCGCTGCCGGCGCCGCCGGCGATTTGATGCTCTTCGACCGTGACCAGACAGCCGGTTTTTTTGACCGAGGAGATGATGGTTTTTTTATCCAATGGTTTAATGGTGTGATTGTTAATTACTTCCACGGAAATGGATTCGCTTTTTAATTTTTTGGCAACCATAAGGGAATCGTAAACCAGGGGTCCGGAAGCGCAGACAGTGGCATCTTTTCCTGGATTAAGAATTTGGGCTTTGCCGATTTTAAACGGGGAGCGCGGCGTGGTGATGATTGGCGTTTTTGGTCGCGTTAATCTTAAATAAACCGGCATTTTGACTTTAGCCGCGGCCAAGCAGGCTTTTTTTGCTTCAAGCGCGTCGCAGGGGATGAGGACAATAAGGTTGGGCAGGACGCGGCAGAGGGCGATGTCTTCAAGCGCCTGGTGGGTGGCGCCGTCCGCGCCGACCGAGATTCCGGCGTGGCTGCCGACGATTTTTACGGGTACGTTATTGTAACAGACATTGGTGCGCAGCTGATCCCAGTTTCGGCCCGGGGAAAACACGGCATAGCTCGCGACGAACGGAATTTTGCCCTCGCGCGCCAATCCGGCGGCCAGGCTCATCATGTTTTGTTCGGCCACGCCGCATTCAATAAAACGCTCGGGAAATTTCTCCGCGAACAGATGGGTCTTGGTGGATTCGGCAAGGTCGGCGCAAAGCACAACAATATTTTTATCGCGCTTTCCGGCTTCAACCAAACCTTGGCCTACGCCGCTTCTGGCGGCCGCAAGCTCCACTTTTTTGGTATAAAGTTTTGGATTAAGGCGGGGGTTCATGTTTTTATGCAGTTTTTTTATTTTAATTTATCCATTATCGCGTTCAGTCCTTTTAGGGCTTTTTTAGCCTCTTTCCCATTGGGCGCTTTGCCGTGCCAGCGGTAGTCGTATTCCATGAAAGAGACGCCCTTGCCCGGAACGGTATGGGCGATAATCATGACCGGTTTTTCTTCGATTTTTCGGGCGCGATTGGCCGCGCCGATGAATTCGTCCAAATTGTGTCCGTCCACTTCGATGACGCGCCAATTGAACGATTCGTATTTTTGGCGCAAGGGTTCAAGCGGCATGACATCTTCGGTATAGCCGTCGATCTGAATATTGTTCCGGTCCATGATGGCCGTGATATTGGAGAGACGATTTTTTCCGGCGAACATGGCGGCTTCCCAAGTTGAACCGCAGTCCTGCTCGCCGTCGCTCATGACGCAGTAGACATGATATTTTTTATTGTTTAGCCGCGCGGCCAGGGCTGAGCCGCAAGCTTGGCCAAGTCCTTGACCCAAGGGTCCGCTGGTGTTTTCCACGCCCGGGAGCGCGGTTCGGTGCGGATGGCCCTGAAGTCTTGAGCCGAGCCGGCGCAGCGTGGCGAGTTCTTCTGTTTTAAAATAACCGCGTCTTGCCAGAGTGGCGTAAAGTACGGGGCAGATGTGCCCGTTGGAAAGGAAAATTCGGTCGCGGTCCGGCCAGTTGGGCCGCTTGGGATTTATTTTCGCGATTTTAAAATAAAGGGCGGCAAAAATGTCAGCCATGCCCAAGGCGCCGGCCGGATGGCCCGAGCCGGCCGCGGCGACCATGTTGATGATGTCTTGGCGAATGAGATTTGCTTTTTTTCGCAGTTCTTTGGAAGCCATAAAGTCTATTCTATATTATACCTTATTCTCGGGTTTCGCTGAAATGGTTGTGTCTTTCGTTTTTGGTTATTCGTTGTTCAAAACTCATAATGTTGATCGAAATTTGTTTTTTGTAAAATAGGGGCAGAATATATTCTGCCCCTACATTATTATAAAAAAAACCGCCCTGTCTTCGACTCCGAGGTCGCTCAGACTTGAGGAGAGCGTAGTCGAAGGACGGTTTTTGATTTTATTGATATTTATAACCCCTCGTAGACAAAACCCTTGTCATGATTGATGGTATAAAAAAGCGTGGCTTGATGGTTTTTGTCATAATCGGCGGCAAATTCAATGGACGTACCTTCGCGATAATTGGTAAAAAACGCGTCCGGCACGTCGTCGATCCAATTGTTCCAAGCCGTGCCGTAAAGCGTCTCGGCCGCTTCCTGGGTTTTGATCCATCTAATAACTCCGCCGCCTTCAACCGCGTAAACTTTATTTGAGGTGGTGATTTTCATCATCTTGTAGCCGGGTTTGTAAGTGACATTCCCGCCAATCATAATTGAGCCGAGTTCGGCGTCCGGGATTGTAATTACGTCATCAAAATTTTCATACCAAGTGAAGTATGTTTTTTCATTTGGAAAAACATAGCGCATACCGTTCTCCGCGAAATAGTAAACCGAAGGAAAGCTTTCGCCCTTGATGAGATCGCCGGACGAATAAGTGGCCGCTTCCACCTTCATGGAGGCAAGGCTGAACAAGGCGAGGATGAAGATTAGAACAACGGCTCCGAGAAAAATTTTGTGCATATTTTTTTATTTATTAATTTTTATTTGTTTAAATTGTTGGATGGCTTTTTTGGGATTTTTCTGTCGATAAATGGCGCTGGCCACGCAGAGCTGGTCCGCGCCGGCGGCGAGAATTTCCTCGGCGTTTCCGAGTTTTACTCCGCCGTCAACCGAGATAATCAGTTTGGGACGTTGCTTTTTAAGTTCAGAGATTTTTTTAAGAACTGGTTTTTGAAATTTTTGTCCGGAGCGGCCCGGGGTCACGCCAAGAACAAGAATTTTATTCAGTCGGTCCGCCAGGCTTTTTATTTTTTTAATGGGTGTCCGCGGATTGAGCGCTACGCCGGCGCGCCATTTTTTTCTCTTGATTGCTTGAATGAGTTTTTTGCGGTTCTGTTTGGTTTCGGCGTGAAATATCACGGTTTGTACGTTTTTGACGCCGGACCATTTTTTCATTTCTTGCGCCGAGTCTTTGACCATGAGATGAAGCTCGTATTTCACGGGCGTGGGAATAGTCTTGATGATATCGGGGTCGGCCCAGCTTGCCGGGCGCGCGAATTTTCCATCAACCACGTCAATCTGCGCCAGCAAAGCCGCGCCTTCAATCAGGCGCAGTTTTTTGGCAAAGTCCAGCGCGTCGCGCGCCAAAATGGCTGGTATTATTTTATGCTCACGCCGTTGTTTTGTCAAGAACGAAGAGCCGGCTTTTTCAATGCGGGCGACTTCCTTGAGCCGGCGCCGGTGGCGTTTGGCGTGGGAAAATTTTGTTTTAAGAAAAGTGGAAACGATTTTTTTTGCTTGAGCCGGCTTGAGCACACGCCCGGCTAGACACAAAACATTGGCGTTATCATCGGCGCGCGAGGTTTTTGCCGCGTCCTCGGAGTAGCCGACCGCGGCCCGCACATCGCGGATTTTGTTCGCCACAATGCAAACGCCTTGGGCATTGCCGCAGAGCACAATGCCGCGCGCCTTCTTATCTCTTCTCGCGGCCCGGCCCACGCGCGCCGCGTAAATGGGGTAATCGTCGGTTTTATCAAATTTATGCGCGCCCAAGTCAATGACCGCGTGTTTTTGTTTTTTAAGATATTTTTCCAGCTCCTCCTTAAGCTTGTGGCCGGCATGGTCGGCGCCAAGGTAGATTTTCATGATAATATTATAGCACGCGGCGGGCGCTTGACAAAGGTGTTGGGACTTGTTATATTATGGTATTCAAAGAAAATAATTGTCCTTTCAAATAAAACCAACAAACCCAATTTGCATGGAGGTGAAACATGGGTACAGAAAAGAAACTGGGATTTTTTATCGCGATTTTCGCGGCAATCGGCGTCATTATCGGGGGAGTGATTTTTCCCTGGTCATGGAAGTGCCTGCTTTTCGCTCCCGTGGGCGCGGGCGTGGCCTATTTTGCCTGGGATTACCGAGCCGTGGGTAGAGCGATTAAACGCGCCTGGCGCGCGACCACGAGGGGCGGCTGGCAAGTCTGGTGGCAGAGGGTGAAGCCTGTTTTTTGGGCCAGTATGGCGTGGATATCCTTATCCACCTCTATAACTATGGGGTTCCTATTGGTATCTTTTTGCGTAGTTGCTAGTTCTGAAGGTTTTGTGCATACCCTGAAGGGCTCTTATCAGTTTTTTCAGCCCGGTGCGGCAGTGATTTTTCCCATAATCTCATGTTTTATCGGCTTTATGCTTGTTTGGGGATTGGTTTCATTGCGGCGGATGGAACCATTTGACCTTCGCGGTTACTCGGATTCTTTTCGCCTTATGGCATGGCAGGGTTTTTTTCTTCGCCTCGGATGTTACTTTTTGGGCAGCCTGTACACTTTCTTGAAGGCCATGTGCATACTCGTTGCAGTAATTGTGGCAACTATGTATATTCCCTCACTAATAATTGCCGCGTCCTGCGGTTTGGCAATTGGTGCTTGGAAATTTCTCAAATGGTTTGCCAGGTTTTCCAAGCTGGTGTTTCGCTACATCCACGGCTATGAGCGTACTATTCTTGCCACATGGACCGGAGTGGGCATTGCCCTTGGCCTGATCGCGTTTCGTTTTTTTGCGGCCGCGTACTTTGGCCTTGGCTTGAGTCTGGGGCTTGGTGCGATTCTTGGCGGAATGCTCGGAGGACTTCTGGGATACGCGGATTATCGGTTTTTGGCTCTCCCTATGCACTGGCTCTACGCGCCTGAACCCAAGAGCAAGTAGCGCGTTCTTACACCGACGGTTTTTTCCAAGACCGTCGGTTTTTTTGTTTGGCCGCGTAGAGACAATTCATGAATTGTCTCTACGGAATTTTTATGTTGATGGCGGTCGTGCCTATTTGAACACTTTCATACTCTAAAGTATGAAAGTGCGATATTCGCATGCCTTTATGCCCGCGGTTTACATAAACGCGGGTTTTTGCTACAATTTCACTACCCCGCACTATTCCCGCGTTCCGCGTGAAAGTGCAGGGCGCAGTAATTTATCTTAGATTGAGAGTGTAGGCGAATAAACAAAGTCCGTGCCATTGTTTAGCTTTGACTAAATAAAACGTCTCTTTACCCCGTCATACGACGGGGTGAGACTGAAAATATTAGGGTAAAAATTATTATTTTACAGTCTCAAATTAGATAATTTTTTAAACATGGCGAAAAAGTCACAATTCGCGGAAATGGAAGAGCGCGTCCTGGATTTTTGGGATAAGGGCAAGTTTTTTGAGCGCTCGGTTGAGGAGCGGGCCGAGGGTGAGCTTTTTAGTTTTTACGACGGGCCGCCGTTTGCCACCGGCCTGCCGCATTACGGCCATATTTTGGCGAGCGCGATCAAAGATGTTGTGCCGAGGTATAAGACGATGCGGGGTTATAGAGTGGAGCGTGTTTGGGGTTGGGACTGCCATGGTCTGCCGATTGAGAACTTGGTTGAAAAAGAACTCGGACTTGGCGAGAAAAAAGACATTGAAAAATTTGGCATAGGCAAATTTAATCAGGTTTGCCGAGATTCTGTTTTTAAATATGAAAAAGAGTGGAAAAAAACCATTCGGCGGATCGGCCGATGGATTGACATGGAGGGGTCTTACAAGACAATGGATAATTCTTACATTGAATCGGTTTGGTGGGTTTTTTCCAGCCTTTTCGACAAGGGCTTGATATATAAGGATTCGCGCGTTTCGCTTTTTTGCCCGCGCTGTTCAACCCCGCTTTCAAATTTTGAAATCGCCACCACAAGCGACAGCTATCGGGACGTGAAAGACCCGGCGATCACGGTTAAGTTTAAATTGAAGAATCAGCATGACACGTATCTTTTAGTTTGGACGACCACGCCGTGGACCCTGCCGGCCAACGTGGCTTTGGCCGTGAACCCGGACATTAATTATCTTAAAGTAAAATTAAAATCAAACGGCGAGACTTATATTTTCGCGGAGACCAAAAAGAATGAAATTTTAAAAGACATTGTTTATCCGATTGACGATGATTGCGATTTGGAATTGAAGGTTGAGTTTTTAGGCTTGGTGCGCGGCAAGAGAATGGTCGGCTGGGAGTATGAGCCGTTATATAATTTTATCACGCCGGATAAGCCGGCTTGGCGGGTGATTGACCCTGATTTCGTGACCGGAGAAGAGGGCACGGGCATTGTTCATATCGCGCCGGCGTTTGGCGAGGACGACATGCGCGTGGCGCGCGAGAATGATTTGCCCACGCTCATGACGGTTAATTTGGAGGGGCATTTCCTTCCGGAGATTAAGCCTTGGCAAGGCGAGTACGTGAAGGACGCGGACGAGTCGATTATGGCGGACCTTGAGGCTCGGGGAGCTCTTTTTAAGCGCGAGACGTTCATGCACAGTTATCCGCATTGCTGGCGATGCCGGACAAGGCTTATTTACATGGCCCAGCCGGCCTGGTATTTGGATGTCACCAAAATCAAAAAGAAGATGATAAATAATAACAAGACGATTCATTGGCATCCGGAACATTTGCGTACCGGGCGTTTTGGCAAGGGTATTGAAACGGCGCCGGATTGGAATTTTTCACGCACGCGGTATTGGGGCGCGCCCATTCCGGTTTGGGAGTGCGCCGATTGCGGGGCGCGCGAGATAATCGGCAGCATCGCGGATTTAAAGAAAAAAGCGGATTATCTGCCGGACAAAATTGATTTGCACCGGCCTGATATTGATGAGATAAAAATAAAATGCGCCTGCGGTCGCATAATGGAGCGCATTCCCGAAGTTTTTGACTGCTGGTTTGAGTCCGGCTCAATGCCTTACGGCCAGAGCCACTATCCGTTTGAGAATAAAGATAGTTTTGATAAGAGTTTTCCGGCTGATTTTATCGCCGAAGGCCAGGATCAGACCCGCGGCTGGTTTTACACTTTGCACGTTTTGGCAACAGCGCTTTTTAACAAGCCGGCTTACAAAAACGTGGTGGTGAACGGTATTGTCTTGGCCGAGGACGGAAGAAAGATGAGTAAAAGTCTTAAAAATTTTCCAGACCCTAATTTTATATTTGATAAGCATGGGGTTGACGCGCTTCGTTATTATCTTCTTACTTCGCCGGTGGTTGAGGCCGAGAATCTGAATTTTAAAGAGAGCGATGTTCAGGAAGTTGAAAAAAAGCTTCTCATGGTGCTTTGGAATGTTTATAAATTTTTTGAGCTTTTTACCAAAGATGCCGCGTCCCTGCCGAGCGCCAAGCCGAAACATGTCTTGGACCGCTGGATTTTTTCCCGTTTTGAGCAGTTGCTCCACGAAGTCAGCGGCGCGATGGAAAAGTATGAACTGGTGCGGGCGGCAAGGCCGTTTGTTGATTTTGTGACTGATTTGTCAACTTGGTATATACGCCGCAGTCGGGCAAGGTTTAAAGCGCAAGGAAAAGAAAAAGACGAGGCCGTGGCCACGCTTGCTTGGGTTTTGGAAAATCTGGCGCGCGTGATGGCGCCGTTCACGCCGTTCATTGCCGAGGAATTGTGGGGCAAGGTGACGCGTCGAGCTGATGATTCGGTCCATCTGCAGAGTTGGCCCGAGGGAAAGAAAGAATTATATGATAAGAAATTATTGGAAAATATGGTTGTGGCGCGCGAGATTGCCAGCCGCGGATTGGAGGCGCGGGCCAAGGCGGGCATCGCGGTTCGGCAAGTGCTGGCCGGCGTTAAGATTGAATTTGGCGATAAAAAAACAGTTGAGCTTTTTAGTAAAGAGCTGGGATTTAAAGATCTAATCAAAGACGAACTTAACATTGAGTCAGTTGACATTGCTCTTGGCAAAGAAAATGAAATGACATTGTGCCTGGATACGAAAATCACGCCCGAACTTAGAAAAAAGGGATTGGCACGCGAGATTGTGCGGCGCGTCAATGCTTTGAGAAAAAAATCCGGTTTGACAATTACCGACCGGATTAAGATTTTTTATGAAACCGATTCGGATTCGGCCACGCAAGTTTTTGCGGAGATGAAAGACTCTGTTCTTTCAGACACGCTGGCCGACGAATTGACCGGCGGTCGGATTGAGGTTGAGTCGGAAGATGATTTTGAAAAAGATGAAATAAAAATTTGGCTGGGAATAAAAAAGATATAATTTTTATATATTAGGATTTTATGTTACGAACGCCTTTTTTGGGCGTTTTTTTTATTTCAAAAGTAAGAATATTGCTATTTAGCCTAAATTGAGGCAAGCGGGTTGTGAGTGTGGAGAATTTTTGGCTTATTTTAGGTAAGTTTTCATAGACAAGGCTTGACAAATCGGCAAATCTGTGGTTTAATATAGAATCCTGCGATAATCGCGGGTTTACATATTTTTTCGCTTTTTTCGCACATTGATAATTTTAAAATACAGATATGGAGGTATGCCATGAACAGACAAAGAGTAGAAAGTCTTGACGAGATTGTGGACCGCCTTTGCGACAAGGTTATAGACGACCGGTATAAGGTCAACGAGTTTATCGCGGCTGGGGGCATGAGCTATGTTTTTAAGGGCACGCACCTTGCGCTCGACTGCGATATCGCCATAAAATTTCTGCAAAAGGAGCAGGCGGTCCATGAAGCGATATTGACTCGCTTTGAGCGCGAGTCCTTGGCTCTTGCCCGGATTCGCCATCCTAATGTGGTGACCGTGCATGACCGAGGCGTGTGGCATAATGAGTACGCGCTCGAGGGAAACGGATCAGCCGAACACGAGGATTGGCATTTTTTCGTGATGGAATATTTGGGGGGCAAGACATTGGAGGATTTGCTTGACGACCCGGATATGGAGCATTTTTCGGTTGAAGGGGCATGCTCCATTGTCTCACAAGTCCTTCGCGGAGTTCAGGCGATCCATAGTTGCCGGGATGAAAAGTTGGGAGATGTGGTTCATCGTGATTTGAAGCCCGGGAATATCAAGGTGGTTGGACAGGGTTTTCCGCTTACGGTCAAAATTCTTGACATGGGCGTGGCTCATTTTGGTTCGGGCGAACTCTCTCTTTCGAGCGTGACTTTCGCCGACCGTATCTTTGGCACGCCGCATTTTATGGCGCCGGAACAGGCGCGCGGCGACAATGACGCGGTCAACCGCACGACTGATATTTACGCGGCCGGGGGTATCCTGTTTAACATCCTTACCAAGCGCCGGCCCTATGAAAGCGCGGCCAGCACCATGGCAGTGGTATTGAGCGCGCACATTAAGGAACCGCCGCCGCGGCCCAGTGATTTCCGCAAAGGCATCCCTGGGAAAATCGACGCCATTGTGCTCAAGGCGATGGCTAAAGAGCAGAAAGACCGGTTTCAAAGCGCGGATGAGATGCGCGAGGCGCTTTACGAGGCGGTTTACGGATCATCGAGTTCGGCGCTCAATCCGACCGACCCCTCGCTGAGGAGCCGGATTAACGGGCGCACCGTATCCGGCAGTCCGGTCGAGGCGGACACGCACAAAACCAAGGAGTTCGCGGTCGCGGACACGCTTTTGAGCGATCCGCCATTGCCGCCGTCCAAAAAGAAGCGGTTTCCGGGCTGGCGCGTTGGCATCCTTTTCTTGGTGCTCGTCGGTCTGGCGGGAATTTTCGTCTATATGAGGAATATTGAGTCCAGGCTGCCAAAGCCGGATGTCAAGGTTTCTCAAAGCGACGGTTTTTCCGAGGCCGAGGAGGCGAAGGTTGACCAAAAGGTCGCCGTATCTGAAGACGCGGTAATCTCCGCGCCCGAAGAGCCTGCCGCGCCGAGCAAGCCCAAGTCCAAGCGGGTGACCGAGGACGGTCTTTCGCCGACCGCTAAAATGGTCTGGGACAACGTAAAAAAGGGGTCGTGTTCCAAAAAGAACATGGCGGCCGTGGAAAAAACCGTGGCCAATTATCCCGGGTTTGCCCAGGGCCATAAGTGGTTGAGCAAGTGTTATCGCAACAAAGGCAAGAGCGCCAAAGCGCTTGAGCACGAACAGCTGTATGAGCAGTTGCGGTAGCGCATTGAACATCTTGTAGGAGTTCCACCAGGGACTCCTATTTTTATTAAAAAAAGGGGGACGAGGGGAGATGACGGGCGATGAAGAGGGATGAGGAGGCCGAGATTGGGTGGCCAATCGGTTAATCAGTTGACCAGTTGATCGGGGAAAGCATAATTTTTAACGCTTGATTAACCGATTCACTGATTAACCGATTAACCGGTTAACCGAACCCTGGCTTTTGGTTTTTGTTAATTTATTTTGCAAAATGCCGTGGTTTTGCTAGAATTGAGATATATGATTTGTTATCTAAGAGGTCAGCTCAAATATAAGGGGCGGGATTATGTGATTTTGGAAAATTCGGGCATTGGCCATCGAATTTTTGTTGCCGAGAAAATCATGTCTAATTTGAATCAGGGGGAGGAAGTTGATTTTTATGTGCACGAGTATTTAAGGGAGAATGTGCGTGAATTTTACGGATTTAAGATTATTGAGGAGCTGGAGCTCTTTTGGCGGCTTTTGGCGATTTCCGGGGTTGGGCCGCGCATGGCTCAGGGTATAATTTGTTTGGGCAGTACTGAAGAACTGGTAAAAAATATTGAAAAAGGGAACACTGATTATATTTCCCAAGTTTCGGGCGTGGGAAGAAAGACGGCGCAAAAAATTATCATTGAACTAAAGGGCAAATTGGATTTGACAAGCTCGGGTACGGAGGATGACGAGGTTATTCAAGCGTTGAAGAATTTGGGGTATTCGGGCGCGCAGGCGCGCGAGGCGGTGAGAAAAATACCGCAAGACATGCACGACATCAGCGACCGAGTGAGGGAGGCGTTGAGATATTTAAGCAAGTAAGATGAAATTTGATTTGATTGCGGATAAAAATGTTTGGAATCAATTGGTTGGCGAAAAGCATCCCAACCAATTTTTGCAATCTTGGGAATGGGGGGAATTTCAAAAAGCGCTTGGCCGCGAAGTCAGGCGTTTTAAAATTGAGAAAGATAATTTTCTGGTCTCGCTGGGCCAGGTCGTGCGGTACGATCTGCCGCTTGGTTTTACATATTTATATTTGCCGCGCGGTCCGCTGGCCACGGGCGCGGCGCAAAATCACGCTGAAGAATTTTTGCGAGTTTTTCAGGATGGAGTCGGCCGACTTTTCGCGAATCCGATTTTTGTCCGGGCCGAGTCAACCGGTTTTGATTTTAGCCGAGCGCCGGATTTCAGGCGGACGCGCGATGTCCAGCCAAGCCGCACTTCAATTCTGAATTTGGAAAAAGATGAAGATGAGCTGCTTCAAGCTATGCATCAAAAGACGCGCTACAATATACGTTTGGCCGCGAAGCACGGGGTTGAGATAAGAAAGATGGGGGAGAGTGAGTTTGAAAAATTTTGGAATTTAATTCAAGTGACCACGGCGCGCGATAAGTTTCGGGCGCATCCGAGAAATTACTATGAAAAAATGATTCAAACGCTCGGCCAAGACATGTGCCAGGTTTGGTTCGCCGAGCACAAGGGCGAGATTGTCGCGGCAAATCTTATGATATTTTGGGGCGACACGGCCACCTATGTGCACGGCGCGTCTTCTTCCGAATACCGAAATGTTATGGCTCCGCACCTGCTTCATTGGGAGATTATCAAGCGGGCAAGAGAACTTGGTTATAAGTTTTATGATTTTTGGGGCGTGGCGCCAAAAGACGAGCCCGCGCATCCTTGGGCCGGTATCTCAAGATTTAAAAGAGGTTTTGGCGGAAACGAGGTTTCATATGCCGGAACATTTGACTGGCCCATAAATAAATTTTGGTATTTGCCGTACCGGATGCGGACAAGAAGGTAGGCTCCTATAGTTCAATGGATAGAATGTAGGCTTCCGGAGCCTGAGATGGGGGTTCGAATCCTCCTGGGAGCAAATAAAAAATCTCAAACAATTTTTTGCTTGAGGTTTTTTTGGTACGCCCAGAGGGAATCGAACCCCCGACCGTCTGCTTAAGAGGCAGCTGCTCTACCGGCTGAGCTATGGGCGCATGCGATAATTTGTGTATTAAATTTAAATGTTGTTATTTGTTTTTGAATAGGCCGAAGAAGGGAATCGCCGAGTCATACGACTCGGCGCCCGGTCGTATGACCGGGCGAACCCCCGACCGTCTGCTTAAGAGGCAGCTGCTCTACCGGCTGAGCTATGGGCGCTTGATAACAATTAACAATTAACAATTGACTTGTTTTTGATTTAAACTTATTGTATTGAAAATTTAGTCTGAAGTCAAGGCCTGGTTCCATTTGCTAAATCCGGATTTTTTTGTTATATTGAGCTTAATATGCGATATTCACTTTTATTCGGCAAAACCAGAAAGACGGCGCCGCATGATGAGGAGTCGGCCAACGCTCGGCTGCTCACGCGGGCCGGTTTTATTGAGAAGATGATGGCCGGAGCTTACGCTTATCTTCCTTTGGGGTTCCGTGTTTTGAATAATATCAAGCGAATTGTGCGTGAAGAAATGGACGCGATCGGCGGCCAAGAGCTTTTGATGCCGGCTTTGCAATCCAAGGAATTTTGGGCCGAAACCGGGCGCTGGGAAAAATTGCGCGACGTGATGTATCAGTTCAAGTCTCGGGGCAAGGAATTGGGCCTGGCGACCACGCACGAGGAGCCGATTGTTCATATTGTGCGCCAGCATATCAGTTCGTACAAGGATTTGCCGCTCTATCTTTACCAAGTTCAGGATAAGTTTAGAAATGAGCCTCGGGCAAAAGCGGGCTTGCTTCGCGGCCGTGAATTTTCCATGAAAGATCTATACAGCTTTCACCGCACAACCGAGGATTTGGAAGATTTTTACAAAAAGGCCACCGAGGCTTACAAAAAGATATTCAAAAGATGCGGTTTGGACGCGATCGTGACTCAAGCGTCGGGCGGGGCGTTTACGACAGAATTTTCTCATGAATTTCAAGTAATCACAGCGAGCGGGGAAGACACGATTTATTTTTGCGCGGCGTGCGGCTGGTGCCAGAATAAGGAAATTGCCAAAGTGAAAGCCGGTGACAAATGCCCGGCCTGTGGCAAAAAAATCGCGGAAAAAAAATCCATTGAAGCGGGCAATATCTTTAAGCTCGGCACGAAATACAGCCACGACATGAAGCTTATGTATACGGATGACGACGGCAAGCGTAAAGAGGTGATTATGGGTTGTTACGGTATTGGGCCGTCGCGCATCATGGGGGCGATTGCCGAGGTTTGCCATGATGACAAGGGTTTGGTTTGGCCGCGTGCCGTGGCGCCGTTTAGCGCGCATATTTTAACCATTAACGCGAAAGACGATGCCATGAATTCGGAGATCGTGGCGGCCGCCTCAAGCATATATGACAAATTATCCAAGGGCGGCGTGGAAGTATTGTGGGACGACCGGACCGAGGCCTCGGCCGGCGAAAAATTGAATGACGCCGATCTTTTGGGCGCGCCGCTTCGCTTGATAGTTTCGGAAAAAACTTTGAAGGATAATGCCGTGGAATGGAAGGCGCGGCATGAAGATAAAGCGAGCATGGTTGAGTTGAGGGATATAGTCAAAAAGGTTGAGGCTTGGGTTAGGGAATAAACAAGAAATCAAAAAATCAAAAAATCAAGAAAACAAAAAATCAAGAAAACAAAAATCCCACCTTTTTAGGGTGGAATTTTTAATCGCGGATTTATTTCTTCAACGCGTCTTTCAGCGCTTTGCCGGCTTTGAATTTGGGTACGGTGACCGGCGGGATTTGGATTTTCTCTTTGGGGTTCTGCGGATTGACGCCGATGCGGCCGGCTCTTTTTTTGGCCGAGAAGGTGCCAAAACCGGCAATGGTCACTTCGCCGCCGGCGACCAGGGTCTTGGTGATAGTGTCGGTAAAGTCGTGAATCATGTCTTCGGCCTGCTTTTTGGTGACGCCGACATCCTCGGCGATTTGATTGATGAGAGCAGCTTTGTTCATAATGTTGATTTTAATTATTAAGATAGTTTTGCATCCACTGTTTCGTGGGTTGTAAAAGTGATAATTTGTTTTATTATAGCAGATTTTTAAGGATCAAGGCAAGGATTTCAGGCCACTTGTATGATTTGCTGCAATTGTTTAATCTTGGTGGTCTTTTTGGTCTTGGGGTCAATCTCAAAGTAAACCGCGCTTACTTCGCACGGGCCGTGTTCGGCGTATTCGTGCATTTGAGGTATTTGCGTGACAAAGTTATTTATAATAACTTCTCTTTTTACGCCGATAATTGAACCCTCTTCCCCGACCATGCCAATGTCCGAGATATAGCCGGTTCCCTTTGGCAGGATTTTTGCATCAGCCGTGGGCACATGGGTGTGGGTTCCCAAAACGGCGGAGACCCGGCCGTCGGCGTAATAGCCAAAGGCTACTTTTTCCGAAGTGGCTTCAGCATGAAAATCAACAACAATGATTGCTTTTTCCTTGGCCGTTCGGTGGACTATTCTGTCAAGAGCGAGAAACGGCGAATCAAATCCTTCTCTCACAAATACCTGGCCATTTAAGCTGACCATGAGGATTTTTTTCGCGCCGAGCTGGACGAACTTTATGCCACTACCCGGAACCTTGCCCGGATAATTGGCCGGTCTGATGATAATATCTTTGAATTCAGGATCGTCAAAAACTTTAAGGCCAGCCTTGTTGTCAAGGATATGGTTGCCGCCGGTAAAAAAATTCACGCCCGCGGCGATCACTTCGCGCAGGGTGCCGGCGGTGACCCCTTTTCCATGGGCAAGATTTTCCGCGTTGGCGATGACAAGGTCGGGTTTGTATTTTTTCCTCAATTTTGGAACGGCTTGGGTTAGAGCTTTTCGGCCGATTCGGCCGACCACGTCGCCGAACATTATAAATTTAAGAATCATAGACTTAGTGAGAATCAAGAAATATTAGATAAAGGGCGATGAAGGGGAAGGGGGTTGATCGGTTAATCGGTGAATCAGTTAATCGAGGGTTGAAAATTATACCTTTCCTAATCGACTGGTTAACTGATTAACCGATTCACTGATTAACCTGATATTACTTCCCGCAAACTCCTTTAAATACGCTAATCGTTATTGTTGTATTATATCATCTTTTTAAAGATGTGGCTAGATTAAGCCAATTTTTGTATAAAAAATCCGTCCCTTAATTTATGGACGGATTTTTTGTTATTTATCTTGCGTATTCGGTTACTTTCATTTCGCGTATCAGGGTAACTTTGATTTCTCCGGGATATTTCAATTCCTGTTCAATTTTTTTGGCGATATCGCGCGCCATTTTGCTTGCGGTGAAGTCGTCTACTTGTTGCGGAGTGACAAAGACGCGTATTTCTCGACCGGCTTGAATGGCGTAGGCCTTCTCAACGCCGCTAAATCCGGTGGCCACATTTTCCAGATCTTCGAGCCGCTGAATGAATTGTTCAAGCGTGTCTTTTCTCGCGCCCGGCCGGGCGCCGGAAATGGCGTCGGCGGTTTTGACGATTACACCTTCCAGGGTTTTGGGTTTGTCTTCATGGTGGGCCATGCAGACATAAGCGACTTCTTCGGAAAAGTTTAATTTTTTCATTATATTATATCCGATTTCCGGGTGAGAGCCCTGGATATCATGGTCAACCGCTTTGCCAATGTCGTGGAACAGGCCGCCTTGGCGGCAGACTCGGACATTGGCGCCAAGCTCTTCAGCGAGAATGGTTGAAAGATGGGCCACCTCAATGGAGTGCTGAAGCACATTTTGTCCGTATGATGTTCTGAATTTTAATCTTCCGAGTATTTGGACAAGCTTGGGGTCGACTTCGGCGATGCTAACACTGGTGGAGTAGAGCGCGTCTTCGCCGGTTTTCTTCATGTCCAAGGCCAGTTCTTTCTTGGCCTCTTCTATCTTTTCTTCGATTCTTGCCGGCTGAATACGGCCGTCCTTTATTAATTTTTCCAAGGCAAGCTTGGCGAGTTGCCGTCTTACCGGGGAAAAGCCGGAAATCATGATCATCTCCGGGGTGTCGTCAATAATGATTTCCGTGCCCGTGAGTTGTTCGATTACTTTAATGTTTCTGCCTTCGCGGCCGATGATGCGGCCCTTCATCTCGTCATTGGGCAGCTCGAGATTTGACGTGGTTGTCTCCTGGGCGTGGGAGGCGGCGCATCTTTGAATGGCAACGCTGAGAATATTGCGCGCCTTTTTTTCAATTTCCTCTTCGGCTTCTCTTTCCAGTTTTCTGATGCGGTTGGCGAGCTCGTCCTTTATTTCTTTTTCGGTTATTTGCATGAGGCGCTCTCCGGCTTCCTCGCGGGACAAACCGCTGATTTCTTCCAGTTTTTTAATTTCCTCCTCAACCAATTTACTAATCTTTTCTTTCAGCTGTTCAATGTGGCTGGCCTTTTCGTAAAGCTTGTGCTGCTTTTCTTGGAATTCAAGCAGCTTTTGGTCGAATAAAGATTCCCGTTTTTCAATTCTTTTCTGCAAGTAGTTTAATTCTTTTCTCCTTTCTTCTTCTTCCCGCTTGGAATCATCAATAATTTTTATTGCCTTTTCCTTGGCGCGGAGCAGGAATTCCTGCTGTTTTGCCTTGGCGTCCTGGATGAGTTTCTCGGCGCGCGTTTCGGCGGTATCAACTTGGCGCTTCAGGAGCGCTTGGCGGATGACAAAGCCGGCGATAATGCCCAGGGCGGCGCCGCCGATGGCGGCTAAAATATTCAACATCATAAAAACCTCTCTTTAACATGAGAGATTTGAGGCAAATTAAAATAATAATTAAACTAATCCGTGGAGATCGGTCTTTTTAACCGCGTTATTCAGCTTTATTGACCCGGCTGTTAAGTGGGTCAGAGAAATAAAAGTCATAATGGGGTTTTCCGTGGGATCGGTCTAGATTATCATCATCCTCCTGTTGGGTTATCTTTCGCAGATAAATGCCTCAATCTTCTCAATCTTAATATTTAATGTAATTTTATATTAGCACATATTGATTTTTTTGTCAAAGCTCAGCTTTTTTTGGTAAAAGCAGGCGCATTAATGCAACGGATTTTTTAGTCCGTTAAAATCCGTTGCATAAAGCCGCTGTAGATTTATTTGCCTTGAATTTTTCAAAATTTATGCCTTGACATTTTTGGTGAAATGAGTTAAGTTTTCATGAGGTCTTTTCATTAACTTTAAAGGAGGAAAAAATGGAAAAGTTAACAAGGGCTTTTTTTGTTTTCGCGATGGCGCTGTGCGCCTGCGGATACGGCGCGCTTCTCAAGTATCAAACCCAGCGATACGCGGATTTGGACGAGCATACCCTGGCTGTGGAGCCGGGCATGGAAAGCGGCGCGTTTATCAGTCTTCTCAAGCGCGCCGGAGCCAGCAATATTATCCACTCCAAGGGGTATTGGTACGAGCGGGTGGTTTCGGCAATCACGGCCGACTTCATGGACTACATCTATTTTTTTGAGGATGAAAAATACGCGGGCCGCATGAAGATCCGCTATGACGAGGGCTATCCTCAAGTCCATCCTTTTATTAAGATGGTGTATTTAAACGGAACGTACGGCGCGTTTCTTGTTGCCGAGAACATGGAGATTGGCGGCCAGCGGGCGGCGGAGATTATTTTACAGGGCGATGATTCGTCTCCCAGCTACATTACCATTAGCTTCGCGAAAAAGATTAAAAAGTATGGCGGAATGTACGACCCATTTATCGGCGGAGATAATTTAGCTGACGGAGTATTTCTCGCGGCGCGCGACAACACCGGTGATGTCTGGCCCACGGCGTATAAGATTTCATTTCAAGAGCAGAAACTGCAAGTTGAAAAGGCGCCTCTTTCCCAAGTAGCCAAATGTGCCTGCTTTGAGAAGTGGATGAAGGGCACGGACGGACGAGAAGTCTTTAATATGAATGTAAAGAAGGAGTAAGGTCTTTACTTGAACAGCCTAAGGGCTGTTCTTTTTATTGGTTAGACTTGACAAATTGGCTAAAATATGGTATTATACTACGATGCTGTGATTGCCATAGTGGCGATCATGGTTGGCCTAAAACCGATACATGGACGTGTTTATTTGAACGTGTCCAAGGGAAAGGAGGTAGACGATGTCTACGCTTTATTCAGTAGGATTGATGAATCAGCTTGGTGATGCCTTGGAAAAGGCTGGATACACTTCCGATGATGTGACCAAGCTTCGGTCGTCCCAGGAGATTCTTGGGCGAGCATTGGATGCGCTTCACGGCAGGGCCAAAATCGTGCCGGCTGACCCGTCCGAATTCCCGGTTTTCAAAACCATCAAACTCGGCACCGGCCCGAAGACAGGCGATGAGCTTTTCGCCGCGCTTAAGGGCGCTAGCTGTGAGGTAAGCGAATTTGCCACCGACATGCTGGGCAAAAATGGTTTCGCAGTGGCAAGCGAGCAGACCGAGGTTGAGCTCGTGGTCGCTTCGGTGGGGGAGCTTGGATTTCCCAAGGGTGCGACGCGCCGCGAAATTTATGAGCGGGCCAAAGAACTGGGCCTTGAACTTTGTCCGCCAGAAGTCGGCCCCCAGCTTCGTCTCCAGTACCCGGATCAGCCCAATGGTGAATGGCTTCTCATTGCCATGGAGCCGATTGCCGATTCGGACGGCGATCCCTCTGTGTTCCGCGTTGGGCACGATGACGGTGGCCGTTGGCTCTACGGCGGCTACGGCGACCCCGGCCGCCGCTGGGGTGCCGGCAGTCGCTGGGTGTTCGTCCGTCGCAAGTAATCCGCTGCAGGCGGATGTCTGGTTCTTTGGGCTTGAGCTCTTTGGTCTCTTGACCTTTGGTACTTAGCCTCGCCTATGCTCGCCCCTGGCGAGCTTCGGCGGGCAGGCCTTTGTCCTTCGTTCAAAAATCCCGCATCTGTCTTTGATGGATGCGGGATAATTTTTTTGTTATAATTTCTATGGAAGTAGGTAAATATGCGGGCGGCTATGGCTTCCCGCTACCGAACCTAGTATCCATGCGCCTAGAATATCTTTGACCACGGTTTGAGATAGTACGGCGTATGCGAATACTTGAAAAAATGAAGTTACTTGGTGTGAAATGCTAGGGCATTTGAGATGTCAAATACGATACAGCCTGGAGAGTATTCTAAGGGCAGTGGCAAGGAAGGCATTTCATACAATACCGATTCGGACGGCAATCCCAATGTGTTCAACGTTGAACACGATGACGATGGCCGTTGGCTCAACAGCAACTACGGCAACCCCGACAACCACTGGAATGCCGGCAATCGCTGGGTTTTCGTCCGTCGCATCTGGCTTTATTTCTCTCCTGATCTTGCGTCAGGGGAGTTTTGTTTTAAAAGTTGTCCGTGCCAGCCGCCAAGCATGCGGCCAATTTCATCAATTTTTAGCGACAGGTCGGTATATTTTTTATTATCCAAAGATTTTACTTCCCATAACATCATTAGAAATATTTTTAAGGTGTCAATTTTTTGTATGGCCCAGCGGATATGGGTAATTTTTTCTTTTGGCCCAAGAAAGCTAGCCGTGGTAATTTCTTGAATTGTCTCAACGAACAGTATATCTATCTTTTGGCCGAGAGTGTGGCGGTGAATTTTGGGAAGCGTCTGATGACATCTATACCAATATAAATAAGCCTCTTTTGCTTTTTGCAGAACTGGCAAAATCCTTCGGGGGGGGGGTATTATTATTGGTATGGGAAAAATTCATCTGACTCATACATATAATTATATCATCTCTTATGAGAATTTGCTTGAGGCTTGGAAAGAATTTATTCGCGGCAAGCGTTCCCGCAAGGACGTTCAGGAATTTGAGTTCAACTTGATGGATAATATCATTGAGCTCCATAATGACCTCGCAAGCAAGAGATACAGCCATTCAAGCTATCAGGCGTTTAACATCTCTGACCCAAAGCCTCGACATATTCATAAAGCGGATGTACGCGACCGTTTGCTCCACCATGCCATTTACCGGGTTTTGTATCCGCTTTTTGATAAAATATTTGTTCCTGATTCTTATTCTTGCCGGATTGACAAGGGTACGCATAAAGCAATGAACCGATTTCGGGATTACGCTTTTATTACTTCAGAAAACCATACTAGGACCGCGTGGGTATTAAAATGTGATATTAAAAAATTCTTCGCGTCAATTAATCACGATATTCTTAATAAAATTATTAGGGCTTATATTCCCGATAGGGATATAATGTGGCTTATCGCAAAAATCATCGACAGTTTTAATTCGGGAAAAGAAGGCATCGGTCTTCCGCTTGGGAATCTTACTTCGCAGCTTTTAGTTAATATTTATATGAATTATTTTGACCAATGGGTTAAGCATAAATTAAAAGCAAAATATTATATTCGTTATGCCGACGATTTTGTTATATTGTCCCATAGCAGAAGGTGGCTTGAAGATATCTTGCCGCTGATTGGCGATTTTTTGCGGCGTGAATTATATTTAAAATTGCACCCCGATAAAGTGTTCATAAAAACATTTGCCTCGGGCGTGGATTTTTTAGGCTGGGTGCATTTTCCGGATCATCGGGTTTTAAGGACGGCGACAGCAAGGCGGGTTTTGCGTAATATTGTTGATAAAAAATCGTACGATAAAGCCATTCAGTCTTATCTTGGGTTATTAAGCCACGGTAATGCGAGGGGGCTAGAGGGAGAAATATATAATTTAATAGTGAATCATGATTATCAAAATAAACACTACCCAATACCAGATACCAAATACTAAATACGAAATCCGATATATTTGACCAATGCCCTTAGATGAGGTAAAATTATATCCACGAGCGCGAGGCTCTAATTTATTTTTATATCTTAGATTATGAATGTCACCGAGCTTGCGAGAAAATTAAAAGTACCGACCAAAGAGCTCCTGGAAAAGTTGCCCGAGCTTGGTTTTGATGTTGGCAAAAAGGCGATTAAGATTGACCCGGCCGTGGCCGAACAGATTACGCAAAAGTGGGCCGAACATCAGAGAAAATTGCGCGCGCAAGAGCATCTTCGGGAGCGCGAAGAGATTATGGCGAAAGAAGACGAGGTCGGGCCGGAGCAAGTTCGCGAGGTGAGCGTGCCGGCGCAGATTTCGGTGCGTGATTTTGCCGGGCGTCTGGGCATGCCGGTGACCGAGCTTATTAAGGTTCTGATGAAAAGCGGCATCCTTGCCTCGCAAAACGAAAGAATTGATTTTGAAACGGCCTCTATCGTGGCCGACGACCTGGGTTTTAAGGTTAAGCAGGAAGAAGAAACCGGGGACGTTAAGGTGGAGGAGCTTGAACGGGTCAAAGAGCGCATTGAGGCGGGCCGCGGCATAAAATCCGTACCTCGGCCGCCGGTCATCGTGGTCATGGGTCACGTGGACCATGGAAAGACCAAGCTTTTGGACGCGATTCGCAAAACGCACGTGGTTGACGCCGAAGCCGGCGGCATTACCCAGCATATCGGCGCTTATCAGATTTAGAGAAACGGCCGCATGATTACTTTCGTTGATACGCCGGGCCACGAGGCCTTTACGGTGATGAGGTCGCGCGGCGCCAAGGTGGCGGACATCGCGATTTTGGTGGTCGCGGTTGACGACGGCGTGCAGCCGCAAACCAGGGAAGCGATTGATATCATCCAGGCGGCCAAACTTCCGATGGTGGTTGCTTTGAATAAAATAGATAAACCCGAGGCAAATATTGAAAAAGCGAAAAAAGAATTATCCGAACTTGGTCTTGTGCCCGAGGAGTGGGGCGGCAAGACGGTGATGCAAGAGATTTCCGCGAAAAAACATATTAAGATTGACGAACTTCTGGACATGGTCCTTCTGGTCGCGGATATGGAAAAGGAAAAAATAACCGCCAATCCGGACGACCTGGCCATCGGTACGATCATTGAGGCTCATATTGACAAGGGCGAAGGCCCGGTGGCCACGGTATTGGTGCAAAACGGCACGCTTAAGGCGGGTGATTGTCTTGGGGTTTACGGGGCGAATTACGGCCGAGTAAGGGCGCTTAAGGATTGGCGAGGCGAGGCGGTTAGTTCGGCCGGGCCGGGCACGCCGGTGAGAATTCTCGGCTTTAAGGTGGCGCCGGCGGTGGGAGATATTCTTGAGGTACCGGAAAATGTTAAAGAGCTCAAGGTTAAAAAGGTCAAACCCGGGCGTATGGTAATGGAAGAAATGACGGCCAAGCGAGCGGCGGTTGATGAAAGCAAGGTTGAGGCGCATTTTAATTTCGCGATTCGCGCCGATGCGCTGGGCTCGATGGAGGCGATTTTGGGGACGATTGAGGGTGTTAATGCTTCGGATTTGGTGATCAATATCGTTGCCAAGGGCCTGGGCAATATTACCGAAGCGGATGTGCTTACGGCCGAAGCTTCGGGCGCGGTTGTTTACGGATTCAACGTTAAGACGCCGCCGGCGGTTGAGGAGCTGGCGCGGGAAAAAGGAGTTGAGATAAAATACTATAATGTGATTTATGAACTTTTTGACGATATTGAGAAGCGCTTGAATGACTTGATTCAACCGGAAATTATTATCAATAAACTTGGCCGCATGAAAGTGGTGGCTCTTTTCAGGACAGAAAAACAGCACATGATTGTCGGTTGCGTGGTGACCGAGGGCAAGGCCGAGCCGGACGCCAAGATTAATGTTTGGCGAGGCGAAGAGCTCATCGGCGAGGGCTTGCTTGAAGAGCTCCAAGTGGGCAAGCAAAAAGTGACTGACGTGCTTGAGGGCCAGGAGTGCGGCATCAGATTCGCGGGCAAGGTCAAGTTGGAGCAAGGAGATATTTTGGAGATGTTTAAAGAAGAGAAGAAGACCAAGAGAGTTAAGTTGTCGGTTAAAAAGTAGATACTTTAAGAAATTCCAAGCACCAAGCACCAAATT
>JAHJFT010000097.1 GCA_018824325.1 Patescibacteria group bacterium | reverse complement strand
AATTGGGGCTTTTGAAAATGGATTTTTTGGGGTTAAAAAACCTCACTATAATAGAAGACACATTGGCACGCATTTATGTTTTGCACAATCAGATGAAAATTGATATGGATAAAATTCCAGAAGATGACCCAAAAACTTTCAAACTTTTACAGGAAGCTTTGACTACTTCAGTATTTCAATTGGAATCAGATGGCATGAAAAGATATTTAAAGGAATTAAAACCATCAAGTTTTGAAGATATTACAGCAATGGTGGCTTTATACCGCCCAGGGCCCATGCAATTTATTCCTGATTATATTGCTAGAAAACATGGAAACCAAACAATAAATTATATTCATCCAGCGCTAGAACCAATTCTAAAAGACACCCAAGGAATTTGTATTTATCAAGAACAATTAATGAAAATTGCCCAAGAAATTTGCGGGTTTACTTTGGGTGAAGCCGATGTTTTAAGAAAAGCTGTTGGTAAAAAAATTAAAGAATTATTAGACGCTCAAGAAGCAAAATTTATTGATGGAGCTGTAAAAAACGGGGTTAAAAAGAAGGTTGCTGAAGAACTATGGCAATGGATTTTGCCCTTTGCTTCTTATGGTTTTAATAAATCTCACTCTGCAGCTTACGCCACAATTGCCTATCATACAGCATATTTAAAAGCCCATTACCCTGTTGAGTTTATGGCATCTGTTTTGACTTCAGAAAAAACCGATGTTGAAAGAATTGCCTTTTTGATTGATGAATGCGGAAAAATGGATGTGGAAGTTTTACCACCAAACATAAATGAATCTTTAAAAAACTTTGCTGTTGTGCCAGATAAAAACCAAATTCGTTTTGGATTTTTGGCAATTAAAAATGTCGGCGCAAATATTGCAGAATCAATCGTAGAAGAAAGAAAAGCAAATGGAAGTTATAAATCAATTGGTGACTTTATATATAGAGTAAAGTCAAAAGACTTAAATAAAAAATCAATGGAAGCTTTAATTAAAGCCGGGGCTTTTGATCAGTTTGAAGAAAGAAACAAGCTTTTACAAAATTTAGAAAAAATGCTGGAGATTGCCAGAGAAAATCACAAAAACGGCAGTTCAAAACAAATAGGACTTTTTGCCAGCTCAAACGTTCAAATTAATTACGACATAAAATTAGACCCAGCTCCCATTGCCACCAATTTTGAAAAACTATCATGGGAAAAAGAGTTGCTTGGACTTTATGTTTCTTCGCACCCATTAAATGAATTTAAAGTTTTACTTGAGAAAAAAACAACTCCAATTTCAAAAATTGATTCATCTTTAGTAAATCAGAAAAAGATTTTTGGCGGGCTAATTTCTTCTGTTAAAAAAATAATTACTAAAAACGGCAAACCAATGCTTTTTATGAAACTTGAAGATTTGACCGGCAAAATAGAAGTTGTTGTTTTCCCCAATTTACTGGAAAGAAACCCCGAAGCTTTGCAAGAAAATAAAATTGTTTTTGTGGCAGGTCGCGTAGACGACCGCAACGGCGAAATCAAAGTGGTTGCCGACGACGCCCAAGAAATCATCACTCCCCGCGAAGCCTAAACGGTTAGAGGTCGGACCTCTAACCAATGTGCTATTAAAAATATTTTTACAAAAAAAATCCGCGATGATTCGCCGCGGAAACAAGAGCTACGATATGCTGATTCTCTCTAGTTCAAAAACTCCGAACTATCGCTTACCAGCCATAAATCCTTCGAGGACAAGGGCTTCTACTAAATCACTAAATGTTCCGCCCGTCTCGAGAATATCATCGAGATGCTTGAGGGTTTCGTATACCCTCATCTGCTCCGAACGGAGATTGGCTATGACAACTGCTACCACATCAAGACTTTCCTCAAATCGAGCTTTAAGTTCTTCGACAGCAACCTCCTTTGTTGTCGCTTCAGACAAAGTGTAGGATTCCAACAGTCCATCTTCTTCTGCAACAATAGCAAATCGTAACATTGCTTTTCTCCTTTTGGTTTTTTCTTGCTTTACGACGAGCTTGGCAAAAGAAAAACCCAGAATGTGCTGATTTAATTATGCATATTTTTAATTTCCTGTCAAGATTTACTGCCCTATTTAAAGGTGGTAAGATTACTGAATAAAAATAATATCACCTGTCATTGCGAGGAGCGAAGCGACGAAGCAATCCAGAGTAAGTGCAAATACTTCTAGATTGCCACGCTCGCCTGTGGGCTCGTTCGCAATGACAAAATTAAAATGGAAAATATTGAAAAAATTAGGCATTCTTTATCTCACATTATGGCGCAGGCTGTTTTAGAACTATTCCCCAAAATAAAATTTGGCATGGGGCCTGCAATTGAAAACGGCTTTTATTATGATTTTCAGTTTACAAAACCCATATCTGACGCTGACTTGCCAAAGATAGAACAAAAAATGAAAGAACTTTTGGCAACAGAGCAAAAATTTGTTAAAAAAAATATTACAAAATTAGTT
>JAHJFT010000096.1 GCA_018824325.1 Patescibacteria group bacterium | reverse complement strand
TCAACATCAGAAAAGCGCAAGTGGAGTATATTTACAAATATTTAAAAAGACATGGCAAAAGATAAAATAAAAATTCTTTTTTGCACTTACGAGTGCGCTCCGTTTTTCAAGCGCGGCGGCTTGGGCGATGTGGCTCTCGGTCTTCCACGGGCCTTAAGCGCCTTGGGACACGAGGTGAAGGTTGTCATGCCCAAATACCGCTACATTAACGCGCGCCAACACAAGCTTAAGATTCATTGCCGCAATGTGCCGGTCGCGTTCGGCCCGAAAAAAGAAAAAATAAAAATTTATCGCGCCAATTTACCCAAGAGCCGCGCGGTTGCTTATTTTATAGACCATCGAATTTTTCACAGCGCCAATATTTTTGACAAAAATTCGTTGCGCCGTTTTATTTTTTTCAACAAATGCGTTTTGGATTTTATAAAGCACGATAAATGGAAGCCGGACGTGATTCACGCCAATGATTGGCACACGGGCGCGCTTTTCGTCTATTTAAGAAAATTAAAAAAACAAGATTTCTGGTATAGGAAAATCGGCACGCTCCACACCATTCACAATCTTGCGTTTCAGGGCGTGGGCGTTCCGGATTTTGAAAAAATCGGCCTGGGACCCGATGATTTTCTCAACAAAAAACAGGTCAACTTCATGTCCGAGGCTATTTTGGGCGCCGATATGATAAACACCGTTTCCCAAACCTATGCCAAGGAAATTTTAACCAAAGAATTCGGCCGAGGCATGGAAATATTTTTAAGAAAAAGAGAAAAACGGCTTCACGGTATTGTCAACGGCCTGGACAAGGAGTATTTTAATCCGGCCCAAGACCCGGAACTGCCTTATCGTTATAGTTTAAAAAGCATTTACAAAAAGAAATTAAATAAGGCCGAACTGCAAAAGCGCGCCAAATTGCCCGTGGCCGACGTGCCCGTTATCTCAATAATTTCGCGCCTCGCCACGCAAAAAGGCTTTGACCTTATTCTCCAGGCCATGCCTCGCCTGTTGGAAAAACGCGATATCCAGTTCGTCGCGCTCGGCCACGGCAGTCCGGAAATTACCAAAGCGCTTCACGCCATGGAAAAGAAATACAAAAAAAGAGCGCGCGCTTTCACTTTTTTCGGCCCGTCCGAACTCGCCAAGCTGATTTACGCGGGCTCGGATATTTTTCTCATGCCCTCCCGATTTGAGCCCTGCGGATTGGGCCAACTTATTTCCATGCGCTACGGCACCGTGCCCGTGGCAAGACAAACCGGCGGATTAAATGATACAATTGAAGATATTAAGAGCAAAGGCAAAGTCAAGGGCACGGGTTTTTTGTTCAAAGCGTATCAGGCGCCGGGATTAGAAAAAACTATATCGCGCGCCCTGGCTTATTATAAAAAACCCGCGCTCTGGAAGCAGATTCAGGCCAACGGCATGCGCCTTGATTCAGCCTGGCCGGTTTCGGCTGAGGAATATGTCAAGCTTTATAAAAAAATAATAAAAAAGTATGCATCCAGAAATTAGAAAAGATTATATTCAGGAAAAATATGTAATCATCGCGCCCAAGCGCGACAAGCGTCCCCACGACGTTGAGCGTCCGGAGCGCGCCCGTTCGGCTAAAGAAAAATCATGCGTTTTTTGTCCGAAAAATATTAACAAAGAGCCTGCGCTTTTTAATTTAGGCACCGCAAAAAACTGGCGTATTAAAGTGATTTTAAACAAGTTCCCGGCCGTGTCCTTGGACAATCCCAAAGCCTATGGCTGGCAGGAGGTGGTCATTGAAGCGCCCGAACACAAGCCGGAAATAGAAAACCTTAGCGACGGCCGCGTTGCCGAAATTTTGGAGGTTTATGCAAAGAGAACCGAAGCCATTTCCAAAAATAAAAATATTGAATATATTCTGATTTTTAAGAATAATGGCGGCCGGGCCGGCGCCTCGCTTCAGCATTCTCATTCGCAGATTTTCGCCACCAAATTTTTGCCGCCTCACCTTTTTGATAAATCGCAAAAGGTTCAGCAATATAAATTAAAGCACGGCACCTGCGTTTACTGCGATGTCATTAAAAAAGAATCGCGCGGCCCGCGCCTGATTTTTCGCGGCAAAAAGATTATCGCTTTCGCGCCCTATGCCTCAATGCATAATTACGAAGTCTGGATTTTGCCGCGCCGCCATGTTGACAATATCACCCTGCTCACGGACGAAGAAAGAAAAGAGTGGGCCCAGGTTTTGAAAAAGTTGCTCAAACAGATTACCCGTCTCGGCCTGCCTTATAATTATTATTTTCATCAGGTCGTGTTTGATGAAGACCAGCATCTTTACATGAAAATCGTGCCCCGCGGTAGCGTGTGGGCCGGCGTGGAAATCGGCTCCGGACTTATCATCAATCCGGTGGCGCCCGAAGACGCGGCTCAATACTATCGCCGGGCGTTTGGGGGGAAATAAGAATCTAACAAAAACAAAAAAATCCACTAAAAAGTGGATTTTTTTGTTGGAGCTCCTTACCTATAGATGTTGGGAGTCATTTTGATTTTTCCCAGAGTATATAAAACAAACTTCTTAGCATTTCTACGATGTACTCATCTTCAATGAGCAAGGCGAGGGGTGCTTTAGGTTGCCAGATTATTACTTTATTTGAAAATAATTGGAATGATGTTGAAAACGGACTTTTCGCTTGCAGTATTCGAGTTTCCCTTTTCTGCTCTCGATCTTTTCTTTTTAATTCGTTAGCAGTTTCGCTTGGCAAAGTTAATATTTTGATATGAAGATTTTTTTTCTTTTCTTCTTTCTTGCCAAGCAAGTTCCTTTTCCCAAGTGAGGAAGTTAATAAAATCATGAGTTGATCCTAAAAATTCTCCCCCAGTCTGTGCTTCCTCTAGGACTTGGTCAAAAGCTTTTTTGTATTGTTCTTCGCCCTGAAGGACTTTTATTTTCGTCGGTGTTTCTCCCTGGTGATAGATAGCCATTAAATCGGGGAGCAGAGATACTATATTTTTATCTGAGATATCTAATTCTTTTTGTTTTTCTCTTAGTAATTCAAGAATTTTATTGGGCGGCTCAACTATAAAGGTCCGAGCATACTTTTTTTTGCTAGAAAATTTTGCTAGGCCGCGGATTTCAAGACTTTGAATTATTTTATAGAGATTTGGGCGGGGTATATTTAGCTCTTTAGCCAAGTTATGGATCGTTGAGGGGCCAGAAGACAAAGAGGTTATATATAGATCAATTTCGGTCCGTTTTAAGCCGAGTTCTTCTAGGGTAGTGTATAATTTTTTATACATTTCAGTTTTTTGAAGCATAGCCATATTCAGCTATTTAATAGCTTAGTATTATTAAAAGTGTATATAGAAAGTATACATTATAATAAAAAAATGGTCAAATTAAGCAAAAATAGTTGACAAAAATGTTGCAATATGTTATAATTGCCCATTGAACCTTAACAAAAAGGAGGCTAAGAATGCAGAAAAAATTTTTTGGACTAGTCGGTCCACAAGTGACCCTATTCGGACAAGCGGCTAGACCTCAGCCGCCGATGGGATTGGCGTATATATTTAATGCAGTAGAACAAGCAGGGTGGGAGCCAATTTTTTTTGATTCGTTGGCAGAAGGCTTTGGTTCTATTTTTGAGGATAGAGAGTTAGGTATTCGCGTCACCGGGCTTTCAATAAAAAGAATTATTAAGAGAATTGAAGAAGTTGCTCCAGATGTAATCGGATTAAGTCTGGGGCTATCAACTGACCATGATTATGTGCGAAGATTAGCACAAGAAATCCGGGCAACATACCAGTGCCCGATCATACTTGGCGGTTCCGAGGCATCTCTCATGCATACAGAAATTCTGTCGGGGCTTCCCGTCGAGCGGATTCCTGCGAATTTTGTTGTCACGGGAAGAGACATTGGCGCTGGAGAAGAGACAGTTTTGCGATTATTGAAAGAGTTGTCTGGGGAGCAGCGGTATGAAGAGGTTCCTGGCCTGGCTTTTCTTCAAGACAAAAAAGTAGTAGTAACCAGCTCAGTTCGTGTAGATGATGCCATTTTAGCTTCTCTGGCCATGCCGAGGAGAGATCTGTTTCCGATATCCAACGGAGTAGATATCTATAGTTCAATCAATCTTTCACACACCGGACCAGTTGACCCCCCTCCTTATGCCGTTATGCACACTTCTCGTGGCTGTGGAGCAGCTTGCACTTTTTGTCATACTCGGTACGGGGGATTTGACAGAACTTTGATTCGGCGTTCTTTATCAAACGTATTTTCCGAACTAGAATATTTACGGGATCGAGGCGTCAACACGGTTAGTATAGAGGATGACAATTTTGGCGGATTCTCAACAAACCAGTTAGATTTTTCCCTCGCCGTATTGGAGAAGGTTCAGGAGCTGGAATTCCAAGGACTGTATTTTCCCAATGGTATGACGATTCGGTCAATGATTAATGATGGTTTTAGGCTATTGCGAAAATTACGAGAATTGGCTGACGCAGGATTAAAAATCAGGAGCTCGCTTCCCGCCGAATCGGGAGACGATCACACCTTGCGACATATCATCAACAAACCCCATGGTGTCAATGACATTAGCCAAATATCGCGAGAATTAATGACGGGTTATTTAGCGCACGAGAATATTGACCTTGACGTTTTTTTCATGATTGGAGCGGTTGGCTATAATTATAGAGATGGCCAATTCTTGAGAGAGAAAAAAGCATCAATGAGAAAAACCCTTGAGCTAGCCGATAAGATGGCGAACTTGGGTATTCGGGTAAATATTTGGTGGATGAAGCCGAATCCTAATGGCCCGCAGTATAAATTGTGGAGGTCGCTTAATCCGGAGGCGCCGTTTTACTTTTTACAATTTGCTTTTCCGTCTGGTATATGGGGGGACGAGGAAGAGGAGTTATATTGGAATGAAATAATTGAAAAGAAAAACGAGGAGATGGGAAAACAAGGAGTTGGAAGTAGGCGACCAATATTTCGAGTAAGATAAAACATAGCCATCAGCGTCCCGTCGTTGATGGCTTTTTTATTACAAAAATTCCGAAGATATTATTTCAAAAACTTACAGCGGGTGATGGGAATCGAACCCACCTCCTCAGGTTGGAAACCTGATATAATAACCACTATACGACACCCGCTGTAAGTTTTTGAATTGTTAATTATATCGTCACACTTCTTATTAATGGTCGGGCTGGTGGGATTTTCCGCCGGAGGCGGACCCGTCTCTGGCGGGGAACCAAATATTATCGCAAATTAGATAGTTAAATAATTTTGGTCGGGGCGCCGGGATTCGAACCCGGGATCTCCTGCTCCCAAAGCAGGCGCCTTAGCCACTAGGCCACGCCCCGATTTTTAATTTATAATTGTGCCTCAACCGTGCTCATACTTTAGCCACCCCCGCAAAGCGGGGTCCCGCTCCGCGGGATAGGCCGACAGCGCCGAAATTTTAAAATGTAAAATTATTATAGCAGATTTTGTGAAAAAATCAAGGAGCGCTCATTTGAATTAAAAAAGCCACATCGCGGAGATGTGGCTTAAGCGCGTTTGGTGTCTAGGCTTAGCTATGATACCAGTATTTAAAATAAGGTCTAAACACCCGGGTGGCCCAAAGGTCTCCGGAGTACTCCAGAGCCTTTTGGAAAAATTTCCCGCCAGGCACCAGCTGATCATATGTCGGTTTGGCGGCCAGGCTATAAGCCGGCCGGTATGCTTGGAAAAATCGGGCAACCAGTTTTTGCGCAAATTCAGTAGCAACGCCGGAAAGCACGCCGCTCATGAGCGCGGTTGACCAGATCATTGCATGGCTTGAAAAATGTTTATAGCTCAGGATAGCACAGATTGCGGTAACCGCAATGGTCATGCCCAGGCATAGCCAATGGTTTGGCCTGATTGCCAGCCGGTAAATGCCTTTGACAATTCCAATAAATGCGGCAAACGGCATGATAAATATCCCAAGAAAGAGCGTGCCAGCCAATATCACGTAAATTACCGCGCCGGCGCCGAAGGTAGACAGGAGGAACTGCATCTTATGGATATGCGTCCACTCTCTTATGAAAAAGTAAAATCCGCCGAACTTGTTGTACGTTTCAATGTCGCGGTAAAAGTAGCGCATTCGTAAAAGGGGATTAGAACCTCCCCGTTCTGTATAGAGCAGGATAGGCGACGTCACACTGACAGTCAGAAGAAAAAGCAAGGCAATGACCCAGGCCCCGTCTCCGGGCATTGCGTGATGCACGAGTCTGGAGAACGTGATGAACACGACAAAAACATTAAGAACCGACCAAAGCGTAATAGCCGCGGCGCGCGCCAAGTAAATCTTGTTGGCCGGATGTTTCTTGAGCCAGCGCTTGATTGCGGTCGGACGGGTCAATGACCAGAAAAATATTTTTGTGACCAAGCGATAGAGCCAGTCTCCTTTTTCAATAACCGCATCGGCTGATCCAGTTATCTTTTTCAGTCGCGCTTTGCCTGCATTGAGCGCCTTGTTATATTCTCGCCAAAACCACTTGCTCGCGTCGCGCCAGGATGTTTTGATAATCTGGCCAATCTCCTGGTACCAGAAGCCGACGAGCACGCCGATAAAACAGCTGATAACCATCATGACCGGGTGGATGTAGGCGCAGGACAAGATACCGAGCATGCCGCCCAAAAACGCGCCCACGAAATTTTTTTCTGAAATGCTTCTTTTCCTCATTTTCTTCTCCTTTTTGCTTGTTGGATTGTTTAAATTATTGAATAAAAAGAGCTTATAAAAATTTATCATATATCGCGGAAAATGTCAAGCCCGGCCCATAAAAAAAACCTGCAAATTAATGCAGGCGCTTGATAGGTAGAAACCTTCAAGCTAAGAAGCTAGTGCTCGTCGCATTTGGCGCAGCGGGGAGGTATCCTTATGATGCCTTCTCTTAAGTAAGTAGCGTCAAATTTTTTGTCTTTTCCGTGGCCGCATTTTTTGCAGAACACGGTAAAGTGAGTCAGATAAGTGTCAAGCCTTGAGATGTCGTACTTGTAGTCACATTCCATGTGAAGAGCGGTGTTCAGGTAATCGTCTCTCGCCAGTGCCTCAAGCAGAGGAGGAAGCATTTCTTTATAAAGACTGGCAACCATTGTTTGGCAATGCCGGCTTCTTTCAATGCCGACTTGGATGTAAATGTCCTTGATAAAGTCATTGCTTATTACTCTCGCCGTGGCTTGCAAGCTCTGCGCAAGGTTAATCGCCGCGGCAAGAGATCGGTAGTTTTCTTTTATTGAGAGGTAAAGCTTGCGCCACCACTTTCGTAAAAGAATGTCCTCGGCCAATTTGTCCGGCTCCAGGCCATGTTCCCGTAATATTCGTTGGTCTTGCCCCACCTCTTCCTTAAGAGACTTGATTCCAGCCAGCCCGTTTTTAAAGAAGGCTCTTGATTCTATCTCTTTCATTATCTCATCTTCGCCGACTTTATCTTCTTGCGAAAAAATGCTTTTACCCAACAGGTTGGAGAAATGCAATTCTTGCGGCTCAATGTCGCCCATAGATTCGTACAGCCCATTTATGTTTTCCTGGCTTGGCGATAGTGAACCTTCACATTCTTGGAGCGCCTGTCTGTGAAACAGTTGGATTAAAACTTCTGCTTGATGCTTCGCGTGCGTGGCGTACCCCAGCGGACTTTTATCGCTCGGCTCGGACATAAGATAGGGGATCGCGGTCTTTTTATTCTGCGTAATCAGTTGCGATCTGATGAAGTCCGTAGTCAGATTCTCTTCATGGCCGACGAAGTCATCTTTATTAAAAAGACTCCCTTGTTCCGGTTCTTCGGTCGGCGCAACATTTTTTTGCATTCCTCCAGCCGTGTCGGCTGATTCAAGATCTTTCTCCATCTCTTCTCCTCCTTTGGTCGTTAAAGTTCGTTATATCACTGTAAAATCCAAATTTTTCCACCCCATGGTTTTCCAGAGTATATCTTCGTATGTCCTGACTTACCACTTTTCTCCTTTCTAATATGCGTCAGGGATTTTTAAGGTTCATGTGCTTAGAACAAATAAAGAACATCACAGAGCAGATTTTGTTTTAATGTGTTCTGTAATCTTCCTTATTTAGTCTTTCCGCGCAAATGCCTGGGGACAGAATTGTCCCGAAGGGATCGCTTCGGGAAACTGTCGACCCCGTCATTCGACAGGGTAGGCACGTGGTCCTGTATTATAACTCACTCCGTTCGTTAAGCGCAGGGTAAAATTTTCAGTACTTGCGCAAATGCCTGGGGACAGAATTGAACTGTCGACACGTGGATTTTCAGTCCACTGCTCTACCACTGAGCTACCCAGGCTCAACAGGCATTTGTGCAAGTCCACTACGCTACCACTGCTCGCCCTTCGGAGCTCCGAGCGGAGGGGCGCAGGAGGGAGCTACCTTGGTACTTTTTTGTTATTTTGATTAATTATTCTTTTCTTTTCCAGATACCCTTTCGGGCTTTTAAGATAATTTTCAAATTTTCTGGCTTCTGTTATTGTTTTAAATTCTTTTTTCCAGGCCAATGTCAATGGCCGTTTTGATTTAGTGCTCCTAACACTACCCTTTTGATGTTGTTTTATTCTCTCTAAAACAGAAATGCAGCTTCCTACATAGTGCCAATTTTTAACTTTTAAACTTTTTAATATGTATGTAAAGGGCATACGTGTTGATTGTAGGTATGTCGACACGTGGATTTTTCGCGAAGTGACCACTTCGTGGCAGTCCACTGCTCTACCACTGTCACAAAGTGATCACTTCGTGAAGCTACCCAGGCCCCCCCAGACATTTGTGCGGAATCCACTATATAATATTTAATTATCCAAAAAATGGCTGCGCCATGAAGTTTTGCGAACCCGCGAAGCGGGTGAGTAAATACTTCATGGTGGGCGCACGTGGATTCGAACCACGGACCTCGTCATTATCAGTGACGCGCTCTAACCAACTGAGCTATGCGCCCGTTAATAACCATTAACATTTAACAATTAACAGTTAACATTCTTGAGCACGGGTTAATTGTTAAGTGTCAATTGTTAACTGTTATTAAAAACCTTTTTTCTCATAAACCGCGTCAACTCTTTTGGGCTTTAGCACTTTTTCAATGATCTTTTTTATTTTGCGCGGGCCGTTGGGTTTGCCGCAAGTCAGAATATCCAAAGCGCAGTAATTGTGTTCAGGCCAGGTGTAGATTGCGGCGTGAGATTCTTCAATAATGGCCACGGCCGAGATGCCTTGGTGCAATGAGCGCCTGCCTTGCGCGACCCGGTGGTGATAATCGGTGAATTTTACCAATTTTAAATTAGCTTGCTTGATTGAATTTACAAGAATTTTTTTGATCAGCTTTCGGTCATTGAGGAGTCCATAATTGACTCCATATAGCTCGGCATAAAGATGAAATTGCCGAGGCGTATAGAGTTTTTTCATTTTTTCATCCCCCTTTATTAATAAGGCGTAAACACCTTATTAATAAAAAAAAGACTACAAATTAAGTAACTACAGTATAGCCCGAATCTTTTCAAAAAACAAGTGTAGATACATGATTTATAGCCCTTTTTCTTTTCAACTTGGAACGTGATAGGAGGCAAAGCCCATGTCTTCTTTCGCCAATCGGTCGAAACCGATCAGCGTCGACAAATAGGAATTCTCCCTAGAAAGGAGGTGATCCATCCACAGCTTC
>JAHJFT010000095.1 GCA_018824325.1 Patescibacteria group bacterium | reverse complement strand
TATAGAAAATACAGACCCCAAAAATTCTCCGATATCACCAATCAGGAGCATATTAAGATTACCCTGCAGAACGAAATCAGCATGAACCAGCTGGCCCACGCCTATATTTTCGCCGGTCCCCGCGGCATCGGCAAAACCAGCCTGGCCCGCATTTTTAGCAAAGCGGTCAATTGTGAAAAAAGAAAAGAAAAAGAGTTTGAGCCCTGCAACAAGTGTCCGGCCTGCGAGGACATTGTCAGTGGCAAAGCCATGGACATTATTGAGATTGACGCCGCTTCGCATACGGGCGTGGAAAACGTGCGCGAAAACATAATTGAAAACGTGCGCTTCAGCCCGTCGCGCCTTAAGTATAAAGTTTTTATCATTGACGAGGCGCACATGCTCTCCACCCAGGCCTTTAACGCTCTGCTCAAAACCCTGGAAGAGCCGCCCGAACATGTAATCTTTATCCTCGCGACCACCGAGGTTCACAAAATTCCGGCCACCATTATTTCGCGCTGTCAGCGTTTTGATTTTAAAAAAATCGACACCAAGGAAATCGTCAAAAGGCTGGAGTTCATCACTGCCGAAGAAGGCATGAAGATTGACAAGAGCGTGCTTGAACGCGTCGGCCGGCTGTCCGAGGGCTGCGTGCGCGATTCCGAAAGCCTGCTCGGCCAGATCATGGCCCTGGGAGATAAAAAGGTTTCCCAAGAGCAGGCCGACCTTGTTTTGCCGCATACCAATTTTGAGCAGGTGATTGAGCTTCTGCACGCGCTTTGCGTTAAAAATCAAGCCAAGGGCATTGAGCTTATTAATCAGCTGGTCCATGACGGGGTTGACCTTAAGCAGTTCAGTTCCGAGGCTTTGGAATTTTTACGCGAGCTTCTTTTGGCCAAGGTCATGAATAAGAACTCCGAACTCTTGATCGGCTGGAGCGCGGATTTGCAAAAAATCATTAGCCAGATTCTGGAAAACTGGTCGCCCAAACAAATCGTTGACATCATTGAGCTTCTTTTGCAAAAACAAAAAGATTTAAAGCAGGCCTTTCCCATTCAATTGCCTTTGGAAATTTTTATAATCAGGGCGGCCCAGGGCGCGGAAAGCGAGCCGTTGCCTGATTTTTCCGCCCCGGTCCGAAATAAAAAAGAGGAAGACGCGCCCGAAAAACCCGCGGCTTCCGAACCGGCCAAACAAAATCCCGAGCCCCGGCGCGTCTCCGAGTCCAAACCGGCCCCGGAAAAAAAAGAACCGGCCAAGCCGGGTAAGAAAAAGTCAATCAATATCACGCTTGAACAGGTCAAGGACAGGTGGTCCGAATTTTTGACCCGCTTGTCCGAGAATAATCATTCCCTTCCCATGGTTCTCCGCGCATGCCAGCCCATGGACGTCAAAGAAAATGTCATTGAAATCGGCATGAAATACAAGTTTCACCAAGACCATTTAATGGACATGAAAAATAAAGTACCGATTGAAGATTTGTTGTCCGAAATTTTAAGCGAGCGCGTTAATATTCAAGCCAAGGTTTGCGAAGAGCTGGCCGAAGAAAAGATGGCCAGTGAAACCGTGAATAAAGCCTTGGATCAATTTGGCGGAAAAGTGGTGGAATAAGGTTTATCTCTTGAAAAGAGTAATTTAATCAACGGTCGTCAATTATTTATGAATATGAAAGATTGGGAAGAAGCATATAGAGGAATTGGAGAAATACAAACACGAGTTTCGGATATAGTTAAAAATTCATTAGAACTTTTCAAAAAGAGAAATGTGAAAAAGGTTTTGGATTTATGTTTTGGAACAGGAAGACACACAATCTTTTTTGCTGAAAATGGATTTGATGTTTATGGCATTGATATATCCAAAACAGGAAAAGAAATAACAGAAAAGAAAGTTAAAGAAAAAAATTTAAAAAATGTTCATCTGGAAATAGCGGATATGCATGATATGCCTTTTGAGAATGATTTCTTTGATGCAGTAATTGCCGTGTATTCTCTTGAACATAATACTCTAGCTGGACTGAGAAAAACAATTTCAGAATTAGAGAGGGTAATAAAACCCGATGGAATTTTAATTGCCACTCTAATTTCCACAAAAGACCCACGACATGGTACTGGAAAAGAAATTGAGCCAAACACATACGCTGACATAAAAGACCCCGCAGAAACTGATGTTCCTCATCGTTTTTCGGATAGAAACGAAGTAAAAGAATTATTTGCTGAATTTAGATTGATTGATGCAAAAGAAAAAACAGGATATTCTGAAAGAAGAGAAATGAGGACTGTTCATTGGGAAATAATTGCAGAAAAAATATAGTGTGGCGCCTCGCCGACTCTTAACATTCGGGGATCGTCTAATGGTAGGACAGCGGCCTCTGAAGCCGTCGATCCTGGTTCGAATCCAGGTCCCCGAGCCAAAGAAAAATTTATGTCAAAAAGGAATATTATAATATTAAGTATTATTGTGGTAATAATCTTGTTAGTCGTGAGCGTTATTTTTGACCTGACGGCATGCAGGTGCGCAAGATATACGTACGGTAATTGTCCCGAAAGTTGCGTTAGAACATGTGTGTCAAGCGAATGTGTTGGTGAGGGTATGTTTGAGATGTGCACTGCTGATTGCGAAGGCCCAGGCAGTTGCCGGTGCCCTGATTAAATTTAATCAAAATTTAGAGCAAACATCCTCCCGAGCCAAGTTAATTTAAATCCGCGTGTTGCGGGTTTTTTGTTTGGCTTGACCTTGGGGCTAAAATATGGGAAAATTAGGGTAATATGGATAAAAAACAAGCCAAACAAAAAATTAAAGAGCTAATTGAGCGCTACGAAAAATTATCAGACAAGGATATCAATGATCTCAATGAACAGCAAACAAAAGACAGGTTTATACGGCCATTGTTTGAAGCGCTTGGTTGGGATTTTGAGCAACAAGATGTGTGGTCGGAAAAAGATGTGCAAGGGCAAAGAGCAGATTACGCCTTTATGCTGAACGGCATTACCAAGTTTTTTGTTGAGACAAAATCGTTAAAAGTGGATTTGGATCTGGAAGTCCACGCGCGGCAGGCCATTAACTACGCTTGGAACAAAGGCGTGGCCTGGGCGGTATTAACCGATTTTGAGGGTATAAAAATTTTTAATGCTCTGGCGCATTCAAAATCGCTTTTGGACAAGCTGGTTTTTGAAATTTCATACAAAGAATATTTGTCCGATTTTGACAGATTATGGCTTTTGTCCAGAGAGGGTTTTAAAACAAACGCGCTTGATGAATACGCCATCAGCTATGGCAAAAAATTAAAAAAATTAACCGTCAATGAGAAGCTTTTCGCGGATTTAAAAATCGCGCGTGAAGAATTGACCAAGGGTTTTGCCACTTGGAATAAAAAGGTAGATAAGGAAACTCTAGATGAAGGCGTCCAGCGCATTCTCGACCGGCTCGTGTTTATCCGTGTTTTGGAAGACAGGGGTTTGGAAAACCCCATCTTGCCGGATGTATTGCGGGAATGGGAAAATAATAAAAACGAACAATTATTTAGAAAACTTATTCATAAATTCAGGGAGCTTGACGATACCTATAATTCAAGTTTGTTTAAAGAACACGCGTGCGAAGATTGGGAGGAATACAGCGTCAAATGGGATAAAATTTTTTCCCTGCTCCATGGCTCTCAAGTGTATGAATATGATTTTAAAGAAATACCGGCCGACATTCTTGGCGGAGTGTATGAAAGCTATTTAAGCTATATCGCGCAAAATCCCATTGAAGTTGATAAAAAAGGTGAATCCGGCAGACTGCTTAAGATTGAAGACAAAAAAGAATTAAAGCAAAAGTCGCGCCAAAAAAGAAAAGAGCAGGGCATATTCTATACCCCTAAATTTATCGTTGATTATATTGTTGAAAATACGCTTGGCCAAAAGTTGAAACAAATCAAAGGCGTGAATGAATTAAAACAAATTAAAATTCTTGACCCGGCCTGTGGTTCGGGTTCTTTTTTAACCAAAGCCTTGCAAACCATGAATGATAAATACAAGGATTTTGGCAATCCGGGCAATCAATACACCAAAAGTGAGATTTTATTAGGCAATATCCACGGCGTTGACCTTGATCCCCAGGCCGTGGAGCTTGCCAAATTAAATTTGCTCATTGAGGCCTTGGACCAAAAAGCCAAATTGCCCGATTTAACCGGCAATATCCGCGTGGGCAACTCCTTAATTTCCGGCACCGAAGAAGAATTGAAAAAATACTTCGGCCCAACCTGGCGCGACCAAAAGCCGTTTAACTGGGAAGATGAGTTTGAACAAGTGTTTAAGCAGGGAAAATTTGATGTGGTGATTGGCAATCCGCCATGGGTTTCATTGAAAGGTAAACAAAAGAGTTTGGATTTTTCAGAAGAGGAACTAAGATATTTTATTGAATCGCTTAACGTAGATACATATCGCCCCAATTTGTTTGAAATGTTTATTTGGAAAAGTTTGTCACTTTTAAAAAAAGATGGAATATTCAGCTTCATTGTCCCAGACCGTCTATGCGCAAATCAGCAATTTACAAAATTGCGTGACCATATTTTAAGAAATTTTGATATTAAGAAAATTTGGTTCAAAGTGAATTTTCCAGGCATCATAGGCGATACTATTATTTTTGTTATTCAAAAGAGGAAAACAGATAATAACAAAATTGAGATAGCGGAATATCCAGACAGAAATTTTAAAAACATTGACCAAGAATCATTTTTAGAAAGGGAGGATAGGGCATTTTTTTGCATACCTTCTGATATTTACGAAATTTTCAATAGGATAAATAAAAAATCAAAGCCGCTAAATAGTGTTATTTCATCTTCCGTGGGTTTCATAGCTAAGTCTGGCAAAATATATAAAAACCGCATCAATAAGTCACAGATAGAAATATTAAAAGGAGAAAACGTAATTCGTTATGGTAGGAAAGGATGTTTCTTTTTTGAGTTTAGCAAATCTAATTTGGCAGGCGGAACACAAAATAAAGAAAAACTGGGGAGTAAAGATAAAATTTTTATA
>JAHJFT010000116.1 GCA_018824325.1 Patescibacteria group bacterium | reverse complement strand
TGGATGAGATCCGATGCCGCGCTCTTGTCGTGTTTGACCGCGATTACGGGGAGCCCGCAGGCGAAGGCTTCGAGGACGGAAACGCCGAATCCTTCGCGGGTGGAAGGCAGGACAAAAACCCTGGACGACTTCATGATGGATACCAGTTCCTCGTATTCGAGGAAGCCTGTGAACTCTACTCGGTCCTTTACGCCGAGAAAGCCTGCCAGCCCCTCAAGCCTCTCCTTTTCGGGGCCGTCACCGACTATTACGCAGGTTAGTTTCCCGTCGAGAAGGGAGAGCGCCTTTATGAGATAGTCGACGTTTTTGTCTGGGATTAGCCTTCCAACGAAGACTACATCGGATTTTTTTGGGGAAGGTTTTATCGGTTTGATGCTGGCTACATCAATGCCGTTTGGAATAACCGTTACTTTCCCTGATGAGACGCCGAAGGCTACGAGGTCTTTCTTGGTCTTATCGGAGACTGAGATGAATGCCTCGGGCAAGGCTACTGCGAGCCGCTCAGTTATGAATCCTAGGACGCCCTTGCGTCCCAGATACGTCATCCAGTATTTTTTACCCCAGACCTCGTGCCATGTGGAAACCATCCTTTTGCGCTTTAGTATGCAGCAAAGCTTTGACGTGAAAAGCGGGAAAAACGGGAACTGATTGCAGTCCAAGACGTCGAAGTCGGCTTTAAGAAGAGGCGTGAAAAGCCGCAAAGCAAAGTATACTGCCTCCGAGACCCTGCGCCTGCCGGAAGACGTGTAAAGCGGAGCAGCAAGGCACACACCGTGAAGGATTACTCCATCGCGCTCGGTTACGTCTTCGCCCGCCCAATACTTCATGCAGTAGACGCTGACCGTGTGGCCGCGCCCGGCAAGGCGCTTTGAGACTTCCCAGATGCGTTTTTCGGCTCCCCCCTTAACGTAAGGGTAGACGACGTCAGTAACAAAGGCTATCCTCATTTCTCCTCTCTCCGATTCAAGAGCAAGACGCTCAAAAAAAGCGAGGAAAAGACGACGTTTAAGCCCGTGAACATGAGCGTTGAGGAAACAATCGCGTTTTTGAGCTCTGATAGCTCCCCGAAGCCGGAAGTAATCCAGACGTAGAGTATTTTCGCGGCTATTAGAAGCCCGAGAAGGAAGAGTCCTGCGCCGAGTATTAAGCCGTTTTCAAGGCTTGAATACTTCATGACCGCTTTAGTGAGGCGGTCCGGCTCGTTCATGCCTTTCGTCGCGGTGTAGACGCTGTTTAAGACGCCTAGGAAGAATATCTGGACTCCTGCGAGCACCAGGAAGTTTCCGAGTATCATGGGGTGAGTGTAGAAGAACATGGTGCCGACTCTGACGGGGCCGGACGTTAAGGCGAATATTATGGCAAGCCCCGTGAGCGTTAATGCTATCCCGGGTATCGTGTAAAGCTTTGTGGGGGAGTAAAGGAGCATGAAGCGCAGATGCCTCCAGCCGTCTTCGAAGGATGATAGTTTGGGTTTGCCGCCGCCTCGGATACGGTATTTGATGGGGACCTCGATTATCCTTAATTTTTTCTTGGCTGCCTCGATTATCATCTCGGATGCAAACTCCATGCCAGGAGTCTTCAGGTTCATCTTCTTCATCGCGTCCCTGGTGAAGGAGCGCATGCCGCAGTGGGAATCAGATATTCCCGCGTGAAAGAGAAGATTCAGGACTCCTGTGAGGAACGGGTTTCCGAGGTAGCGGTGAAGCACAGGCATCGCACCCGGCTCAATGTCTCCTCTGAGGCGCGAGCCCATGACAAAGTCTGCCTTGCCTTCTATGAGAGGCGCTACGAAGGCCGGTATTTCTTCGGCGGGATAGGTTCCGTCGGCGTCAAGGATTACGATTACGTCGCCCTTGGCCTCGGCAAATCCCCGAAGATACGCGTTGCCGTAGCCCCGCTTAGTCTCCCGCACCACCCTTGCGCCGGCGGCTTGCGCCTCAATTGCAGTCCCGTCCTCTGAGGCATTATCGACTACCAGGATTTCAGCTTCCAAGCCCATCTTTCTGAGCTCGTCTACTGGGACAGCAGACACGGTTTTCCCGACGACGCCTTCCTCGTTCAATGCTGGGATGACGACAGAGACCTTAATCATCTTAGAGTATATCGGATTGCAACGGTAAAAAAAAGGCGAACCCCGCTATATATACGACAACAAAAATAAGTTATGAGTCATGGACCGGGAAAAACTCGTGGAGACAATCATGGTATGCTTGATTCTAGCATACACAGCATACGCGACGACATACGTAATCCATGAAGAATACATGCTGCCATTCCACTCCGATGAATGGG
>JAHJFT010000094.1 GCA_018824325.1 Patescibacteria group bacterium | reverse complement strand
GTATCTGGTATTTTAATATACTTTTGCCTTTTGCCTTTTTGCGCCATAGGCGCATCCGCCTTTGGCGGAGAATTAAAAAAAGACGGCACGCAAGATGCCGTCACAAGACAAGATGAAAGAACAATTTGCGAGTGCGCGGGGAATCGAACCCACGAGCCTACCCTTGGAAAGGGTTGGCCCACCTAGCTTTGCGCCACGCACCCACGCGGGCTCCTGCAGCGAGGCCCGACTTTGCTTCAATTTTCGCGTGAGCTTTGGGACGCTTCTCGCCCTAGCCCACGCCCGCTTCCTGCATGGCCGAGATCTTGGCTACGGTCATCTCGCGCATGCTCGTGCTTCCGGTTCCGTTTCTCGCCGTGTTGAGGCGAGGAGACGCTCGGGAGTGGTTCATGCGTACCTCCGTTTCCGGTTCAGCGGTTTTCCCCTAAAATAACGCCTGGGCCGGCTCTACAAGCCGAGGGAAAGCACCCAAACGCGGCTGACGCTCTATCCACGCGCCGGTTGTGCAATATAATAAAGCATGAGGCCAAAAAAGGCTATCAACAAGCCAAATATCGAAGATTGAAGACCAAAGATCGGACCTGCCGGTAGGCAGGGATCAGAGATCGGAATTCGGGGGTGGGCAAATAACCAAAATCTCCCCGACCTAACGTGGGGGAGATTTTTTGCGCAAGTAAACCCCATTTACGCGTTTTACGCGTCTTGCGCCGGCAAGAGCTTGCCCCAGCCGCCACGGCGCGGCTTGTCAGGCAAATCCTTGTTTGGAGCATTGTTAAGATGCTCCTGCATTTGTTCCAAGCGCTTATCAGCCTGCTCTTGAGTAATCTTACCCTGCCCCACCAGTTCGGCCAGATGCTGTTTCATGTTTTCCAATTGATTGGCTTGCGTTTGTTCACGAAACTGCTCCGGGTCAATGCCCCGCTCTTCCAGTATTTGCTTAAAAGTCATGCCCTGGTCAAGCTTGGCTTTTAAATCTTCCAAGCTCATGCCCAGCGTCTGGGCCTTTTTTTCCAGCATCTGCTCATGCATTTGCGCGCGGTCCGGCTTATCGGCCTTGTCCGGAAGATTGGGCTTTTGCTTGTGCCAATTCATTCCTTGCTTAAACCAATTTTGCGCGGTTTGCGGCTCCTGGGCCAGGGCCATGCCCGCGCCGACAATGGTGAAGGCGCAAACCGCCACCAGCAGGCTTAAAAATATTTTTTTCATGATTTACGCGTTAATTTTTAGGATTCTTTCTAGGCGCGACCTTTGCTATTTAATAGTACACGCGCCAAAGAGAAATGTTTCAGAAAAGCGTAAAACTCAAAGCAAAAAGCGCAAAGTAAAAAATAAAAAAAGACCCCGAGGGGCCGGGAGTCGGATATCAGGATTAGAGCCGTGTACGGTAAATCGGTTAATCAGTTAATCGGTGAATCCGGAAGAACAATCGTGCTTCTTTATTTTGAATTAAAATTTTTATAATAAGCCAGACACAGAATAAAACTGACGGCCGAGGCGACAATGTATATTATGGCGCCGACCATGTCATCATTGACAATCACGTGCCTGATAAACGCGGCCAGCCAAATCAGGCCGGACAGGAGCCAGAATAAGGCCAATATTTTGCTGGTTTTTTTATTCATATCGCTATTAAGAGAAAAAAGGAAAAGGAAAACAGAAAAACTTTTAACTTTGAGCTGTTGTTTTGCGCTTTAAGGGGCGCGCCTATTTCAAGCGAAAGCTATCCGCGGTCTGGTAAAACATTGGCTTGTACTCGTCCCATTTTTCCTTGACCGTGTTGAATGAGACGGCCCAAACATCACCGTTGTCGCCGTAAACCAGAACCATTAAAACCGCGAAGTCCGCGCCCTGCTGGGTCAGTTCAAACTCAAGGGCGTGGGCGTCCATTGAATCCACGGCAATGTCTTTTTCCAGGGTATAATTTATATTGCTCGCGACTTGCGCCAGCGCGCCTTTCACGTATTGAACAAATTCTTCTTTGGTGCGCTCTTGCAAAGAATCATAGCTCACGGAAAAATAACTCGTAAAATTGATTCTTCGCGCCGCCTCGTTTTTAATGGTCTCGTTTTGATTGACCGCAATGGCGGCCCC
>JAHJFT010000093.1 GCA_018824325.1 Patescibacteria group bacterium | reverse complement strand
GACCGGCCCCATCACTATTGACGGCCAAACATTTACTTCGGAAAACATGATTGAAACGCTTGAGCACCAGGTTGAGATTGGTTTTCTTGAGCAGGGTATTCCGCGCTCCGAGCGAAAAGATATTATGGGTCAACTTTCCACCGAACTGCAGGAAAAATTATTTTCCCTGCCCGCGGCAAAGTGGCTTGACGTGATGAATATTATCAAGGATGCGCTTTCAGAACGCCACGTGCAGATCTATGAAAAAAATCCCGACATTCAGACTGAAATCGCGGCGCAAAGCTGGGCCGGAAGAGTAAAAGATTTTTCCGGCGACTTTCTCAAAGTGGTTGACGCGAACATGGCAAGTTTAAAAACCGACGCCTATATTGAACGGAACGTCGCCTATGAAGTTTATTTCAATGAAAACGACGACCTGGTGGCCCGCGCGACCATGCATTATAAAAACACGGGCACGTTCTCCTGGAAAAGCACGCGCTACCGAACTTACACGCGCGTTTACGCGCCCCAAGGAAGCGAACTTATCGGCGTGACCGGCCATCTCAAGGACGATAAGCTGTCCAATCCCAACCTTGAACCCGGTGAAGTGGATGTTTACGATGAGCTGGGCAAGACGGTTTTTGGCGCGTTCACCTCAATTGAGCCGGGACAGGAAGGGGATTTGGTTTTTGAGTACAAACTGCCCCAAGAAATCGCGCGACAGATTAAAGATGGAGAGTATAATCTCTTTATTGAAAAGCAAGCCGGCACGGGCGCGCCGGGCTTGACCTTATCCCTAAAATTTGGTAAAAACTTAGAATCGGCTGAACCTTCTGAAGAGGCGACTTATTGGGGAGATAGTCAATATAATGTAGAAACTGACTTAAGAGTTGACCAGGAGTTTCAAATTAAGTTTTAGGCATTACTTTTAATTTTTGACTTTAGACTTTGAACTCGCCACTATGTTTCAAAGAAAAATAGGAATTGACCTCGGAACAACCACTTCGCTTGTTTATGTGCCCAAGCGCGGCATTATTTTATGTGAACCGTCGGTTGTCGCTATTTCAACAATTGACAATAAGATTTTGGCCGTGGGCCGGGAAGCCAAGGACATGCTTGGCCGAACCCCGGACACGATTATCGCCAAAAGGCCGCTCAAGGACGGAGTGATTGCCGATTACAAAACAACCGAAGCCATGCTTAGATATTTTATTAACAAAGCCCTGGGCGGGGTTAGGCTTTTTCGTCCCGAAGTTATGGTCGCCGTGCCCGGCGGCATTACGTCAACCGAGCGTCGGGCGGTAATTGACGCGACTGTCGCGGCCGGCGCCAAGGCGGCTTATATTATCAAAGAAACCGTGGTCGCGGCCATTGGCGCGGACATTCCGATTGGCAGCGCCTCGGGCCACATGGTCGTTGATATCGGCGGAGGCCGCAGCGAAATCGCGGTGATTTCATTGGGCGGCATTGTCGCGTCCGCGTCGGTGCGCATTGGCGGCAACAAACTTGACCAGGCAATAATTGAGCATGTTAGAAAAAAATACGGCCTGGCCATTGGCGAGCGCACGTCCGAAGAAGTAAAAATAAACATCGGCTCGGCCATGTATCTTGAAAATAAATTAACCATGGAAATTAAAGGACGGGATATGATGTCCGGCTTGCCAAGAATTATTACCGTTACTTCGGACGACGTGACCGACGCCATTCAAAATGAACTTGAGGGAATTATTGACGCGATCAAAGAAGTTTTGCAAAAAACACCGCCCGAGCTCTCGGCCGATGTCATGGACAAGGGCATGATTCTGACCGGCGGCACGGTCCAGCTGCGCAATCTTGACCAACTCATTCGCGAAGCCACCGGCGTGGCCGCTTATGTGGCCGACGAACCACAGCTTTGCGTGGCCAAGGGCACGGGCGTGGCGCTTGAGAATCTCGAGTCATACAAGAGGTCAGTGTTTTCTAGCTAGCAGGTTATACGAGCGTCTCTACTAGCTACAAGCTACAAGCTAAAACCTAGTTTTTATGACTTTAATCGCGATTGAAGCGGCGCGGCCAAACCGTGCGCAAAAAACTGGAACCGAGTGGTATGGTTTTCACGTTATTCAAGAGATGAAAAAAATCGCTGATCCCAAAGATCAGTTTATTTTATATACGAACAAACCCCTGCATTCCGGGCTTGAAAAAATGCCCGCGGACAATTGGCGGGAGAAAAGATTAAAATGGCCTTTGTCGCGCTTTTGGACGCAGGGCAGGTTATCTTTGGAAATGCTTTTTAAAGCGCCGGATGTTCTTTATATCCCGGCCCACGCCATGCCCGTTATCCATCCCAAGAAGACGGTGGTTACTTTGCACGATGTCGGGTTTGAGCGCTATCCTGAACTTTATCCCAAGCCAGACCTCTGGTATCACCGCTGGTCAGTTGGATATACAATTAGTCAAGCTGTTAAAATTATCACAGTTTCCAATTTTTCCAAGGACGAATTGATTAAATTTTATCAAATACCGCCTGAAAAGATAGAAGTGACTCATTTGGGTTATGATGCAGAAAATTACAAAGTTATAGACGATAAGGTAAGGATTGATTCGGTGCTAAAAAAATATAACATCAAAAAACCCTATATCTTTTATATTGGCAGGTTGGAGCCAAAGAAAAATTCGTTACTTCTCATTGAAGCATTTGGCCGGTATAAACAAAAACACAAGGACGATCAGGTTTCTTTAGTCCTAGTAGGACGGCCGGGATTTAATTATATAAAAATCAGAAAGCAAGTCGCACAATGTATTGAAAAGTACAATTTAGAGAAATGGATTGTTAGAACAGGTTGGATTCCGGAGGCCGAAGTGCCGTATATTTACAACGGCGCCGCCTGCTTTGTCTTTCCGAGCGCGTATGAGGGATTCGGCATTCCGCTACTTGAGGCAATGGCCTGTGGCACGCCGGTCTTGTCATCGCGCGCCGCTTCATTGCCTGAAGTGGGCCAGGACGCGGTCATGTATTTTGAAACGCATGAGGTTGAATCCCTTGTTCAGGGTTTGAAAAAAATTTTACATGACCCCGCGCTCCAGACCGCGCTTCGCGAAAAAGGGTTTCAAAGAGTTAAGAATTTCTCATGGCGTAAGACAGCGCAACAAACGCTGGACATTCTTAAGTCCGTCTAAATCTGTTATAATAAATTTCAAGATGATTGAAAAAGAATTGCAAAAATTGGGCTTAAGCCAAAAAGAAACCAAAGTATATTTGGCCGCGCTTGAACTTGGCGCCAAATCGGCCCAGGAAATCGCGCGGCGCGCCAACATCAATCGCGTCACCTGCTACATTATGCTTGAGAATTTGATGGAGCGCGGCCTGATGTCGCAGATAGAAGGAGAAAAGGGGAGAATCTTTGCGGCCGAATCCCCGGAAAAGCTTTTACACTATATTGATAATCGGGAGCGGGAACTAAAAGAACAAAAGTCATATGTTAAGAATATCCTGCCCCAGCTTTTGGCGATTTTCAACGTGGCCGGGGACAAGCCCAAAGTAAAATATTTTGAAGGCCTGGAGGGCGTGCGCATGCTGCAAAAAATGGCCATTGAGTCGGATACCAAGCACATTGACGAAATTGTTTCGCTTGACCACGCGTTTAAGCATTTTGAGCCGCACGCTTTTGACGATTATCGGGAAAGTCTTATTAAAAAACAGGTTACCGGCCGGCACATACTTACCACGAAAAAATACACGCTTGATTACGTACCCAAAGGATTTGACCAGTATCACGAGGTCAGAATCCTGCCTCATGAAAAATTTCAATTTGCCGGAGAAATCGCCGTGTTTGACCGCTTTGCCAGCATCTCCTCTTTTTACGTAGATCCGGTCTGCATTGTGATTGAGCATCCGGCCGTGGTGGATATTTTGAAAAATTGGTTTAATCTGGCTTGGGAGGGAGCGCTGAAATATAAAGTTGACAAGAAATAGATTCGGCTGAATTTAAGTTTTTTTCAAGTCAGCCGAGCACTAGGGGGGGGGTGATGAGGTTAGTTAAAAGTCCAAAGTCTAAAGTTCAAAGTAGAGTTTACAGTTAAAAGCAACCCATGTATTAGACGCCCTTAAATTAGGAATAAGTTTGGACCTTAACTTTTAACTTTTGACTTTAGACTTTTAACTTTGTTAATCCCCCTGTAAAACTTATTTCACTCAACTGGTAAAATCTGTTATAATATTAACAGATTTTACTTATATGAATTTTTATGCTAGTCAATAAATCTCTTAAAAATTTGGGGCTTTCGGACAAAGAGGCCAAGGTTTATTTGGCCGCGCTTGAGCTCGGCCCGCAGCCGGTTCAGGAAATCGCCAAACGCGCCAGCGTCAACCGGGCCACCACTTACGTGATGATTGAATCCCTGACCCGGCGCGGACTGATGAGCTCGTTTGACAAGGGCAAAAAAAGATATTTTAGCGCCGAAGAGCCGGACCGATTGCTCAGTATTCTTAAAAGCGAGGAAAGGGAGATAAGGGAGAAAGAAGGGCTGATTAAAAAAATCATGCCCGACCTTTTGGCCATTTACGCGGCGCAGGAGCACAAGCCGCGGGTGAGATTCTTTGAGGGGCTGGAAGGAGTCCAGTCTATTCAGCAAGACATTCTTGCGTCCGGCGGCAAATACATGGACAGCGCCATTGATGTGGACGAGTACCGCAAGCATTATCGGGACGAGGATTTTTTAGATTACCGCAAAAAACTTGAACAAAAAAAATTAAAGCATCGGATTATTTTCACGACCCAGGGACCGCCGCCGTATGAGAAGTCAGAGATTGAGAGGCTGAATATGCAGGTTAAATACTTGCCCAAAGAAAAATTTATTTTTCCGGGCGAGATGAATTTGTATGGTGACCGGGTTGCCCTGTTCACGTACAAGGGCAAAGTAATCGGCGTGATTATTGAAAGCGTGGGGATCAATCAAATGTTAAGAGCGCTTTATAATTTGGCTTGGGACGGCGCTAATAAATAAGATTTTTTTAAAAAAAGATAGACACCGGAGTTGGTGTCTATTTGCTTTGTGAAGGAAAAGAAGAAAATATATAAAAATAGATTAAAGAGCAAATTTCGTGAAGTCAGCCGGCCCCGGCAAAGCAGTCGCAATGGAGCACTCGCCGCAACCACCATTCTTTGTGTATCTGATTTTCCGGCGGCGGTGTATAATCCATATCCTGGTCAAGGATTCTTCTGAATAAACCCTTGAATGGGTTTCTTTTTGATTCATTGAGGGCGCCATGCGTCCTCTGCTGTTTGTCTGCTCTTGCGGGAGCAAACGAGCAACAGAGCAGTACACTGCTTGTCAGTCGTCCTCCCGCAGATGTTGAAAAATTCAATAAAGGCGGTGGAGCGTTAGGGTTTGTTTTTCTCATTAAAACAGAAAATGGAATTTCCGTTTTACCCCGGTTGACTGACGCAATGGACTTTTTCGGTTTCATGGCTTCTCCTCCTTATACTTTTCAGGTTGATATTGCGCGTTGAGTTTTGAATAATGAGGCTTTGACTGGATTTGTATATTTTTTTCAGCCTCGGCTGTCAATGTTCTTACTCCATTTTCCCCACAAGGGGAACATTGCACTATATCATATTGTCTCAAGCTTGTCAAGGGGCTGGGCCAAAAATTCGCGGTTTTGGTAATTTGCGCAAACAAATATTTTAATTGCTCGTCTGTTAAAACGGTAAAATTTCACATAAAATAAGCCAAAAAAGTCAGCCTGGCTTGACAAATTCAAAAATGTGTGATATTTTAATAAGTCTTGTGCCAAAAAAGGAAAATCCACGGCATGGTGTAAGTAAGTATGCGGCAATAAAAAAATCCCGACTCGTCGGGATCCTCATCGTAGAGGGGATTGAGGGCCAATCAATTCTGCTGTTATCTCTTATTTACACCATACTGTGGATTTTGTCAATAGGCTGACAAAATTTAAAGATAAACCCGGTTAATGCACCGGGATTTTTTTATATCAAGCATCACAAAACCCCCACACCTTTCAGGCGAGTTTAACTGCGCCGCCTGCGGCGGCGTTCGCCTGAAAGGTGTGGGGGTTGTGGTTTAATAATTAAATATGTTTTTATTTATGTTTTTTCTCCTCCTCTTTTTATTAATAATTATATTCTGAAGCGACAATTTTTATTATCGCCTCGGAAATAGGCTGAACCAAGGGGTTCAGCCAAAGGGTGAAAGATTTTTAGGAGTCAGGCGTCTTTCTTCCTACCTGAGGCTCTGCTTCCGCTAAGCTCCTATGGCTCACCATTTAACCCAGGTGACTGGTTTTGCGCTGGTTTTGGTTTTAGGCCGCCGTTTTGTCCGTCAATTTAATTGACGGCGTAAGCGGCTCGGTTCAGTTAATACCAGGTCATCTTTCTCCTCCAGGAACGCGACATGCGCGAAGTTTATCACATTGGCCGGCCGAATTTTACACAGGCGGCCGGTCCAAAGTTTTGCAAGCGTTCAGCGGGCCCTTTCCGCCAGCTCGCGCGTCTTGGCGTAGATTCGCACCTCAACCTCCTTTCTTGGTTTTGGTGCTTGGTGGCTGCCGTAGTTGGGATAAAAGCGTCTCGCGTCCACGGCCGGATCAGCGGGAGCTTGGAAAAAAGCGGGTTAGGCGGTCTCTCTCTCGGCCTTCTCTCTGGAGACGATCTCGTCCAAGAGCTCCATCACGATGTCCCGCTCCACGCAGTAGTCCTGTTTAAGAATCGGGTCCTCGGCCCCTAAGAATTTGGCCATGGCCGTCATCTCCCTTTTTATCATGATGTCGGAAATCACGTCCTTTTTCGGGTCCACCGGGTCGATGGGGCCCACGGTCTCGTTCCGGTACGCCACTTCCATGCGGCACTCCGGCCCGACCGTGACGATCTGGCGCGGCTTGCCGTCCGAGTTTACCGGCGCCATGCGCCCGGCCTGTTTCTTGGAAGTGACTTCCTGGCACAGGTCGCAAAAGCACTGCGTTGCCGGGTAGTAAAAAACCCTGGTCACGCGGCCGTCTTTCTTTATCATCCGATAATTCGTCTTCAACTTTTTCATGTCTAATCCTCCTATTGTTTTGTTTGTATGGTTAAAATTTTTAAGAAACTTATCTTCTTTCTGAAGCGACAATCTTTATTATCGCCTCGGAAATAGGCTGAACCAAGGGGTTCAGCCAAGGGGTGAAAGATTTTTCTCAAAGAGTCAGGTGTCTTTCGTACCGGGTGCACAGCCGCACCTTGCTTCGCCACTTTATCCTCGTTTTGAGGATACCCAGGTGACTGGTTTTATGTTGTTTGCCGCGTCTTTCTCGCGGTACTTAATGTAGTTATTCCCAGGTCATTTTTTTCTCCTTTTTCTGGTTCCGGTGTTTTGGGGTTTAAGCAGCCTTTTTGCAGGTCGTCCCGTTCATGGCCTTGCGGCGGTAGGTGAACCGCCGGAGCTCGGCTCGGCAGACCCGGCGGCAGTAGTCATCCACCTCGTCGAAGATAGACGAGTCCGGGGGAACGAGGATTTGGAACTCGGGCTTGGCGCGGGTGCCGTTTCCGTAAACCACATCTGCCTGGACCTCGAAGGTGCCGAGCACGTCTTCCGGATTAAGGCCCTGCTCTTCCAGCGCGAACTTGCGGTCCAGCTGGTCAATCAGAGCGTCCTCCACATAGTTGCCGTGGAGGAATTCTCCGCGCGGCATGTCGGGCGGGCCTTCGGGCCGTTCGCCGTTCATCCAGTCCATGTCGTTGGTCACGCTGGCGTGGCCGGTTTGGTACCACACACGCGGGTCCTGGCCAGGAAGGCGGCCGATATGTGTTTTGCTCCACGGCTTTTCTCCGGCCATCTTGCAGAGTTTTCTCAGGTACGCGTCCTCGTCGGTCGGGTCTTCTCGGAACGCGAAGTTATCCATGGCGTCCTCCGTGCCCGGGGTGCCGTAAAGCAGCATTGCCCATGTTACCATATCTGATTTCATGACTTCCTCCTTAAAAAGGTTTGTTTGGTTTATTCAAAAGAATAGTTATTATATATTAAAGATCAAAGATCCAAGATTAAAGATTAGGTTATTGATATAAGATCTTCAATCTTCAATCTTTGATTATTCGTACTAAAAAGGCCTGGCTAGTCTTTGAGGAGAATTCAAAACCTACCTAGGCCCTTGAACAGAGCTATGCCCTGTTCCTACATTCTCTCCTCCTAATATTTAATTATCAAATAACACTCTACTATAGCACATGTTTAAACTTTTGTCAAGACCTTTTGACAGATTTTTTGGCTAAAATAAGCCATTTACGCTAAAATAAGGCAAAAAACGCGCGTAATTTTTGGCTAAATAAAAAGGTTTTTGCTTTTATCCAAATTGTGATATAATCTTATCATTAAAATATGCTAAAACAAGCAAAATCCGACATTAAGCAGGCCAAGAAACTTGGCAAGCGGCTTTCAATCATCGGGCATGAGGAAATTTTGAATTTTTTGGAAAACAGCCTGGCGCGCGCCCGGCTGGCCCACGCCTATATTTTCTTGGGAAGCGAGGACGTGGGCAAAGAAAGCGTGGCCCGGTGGTGGCTTGAAAAGGTATTGTATCAAGGAGAGGAGGGCGGCGAGCGCCACAGTCTGGAATCCCACCCCGATGTCAGCGTGATTGAAAGGCAGGTTGACGAAAAAACCAAAAAGCTTAAAAAATTAATCAGTATTGAGCAGATAAGGCAATTGCGCGAGCGCCTGGGCTTAACTTCTTTTTTAAATACTTACAAAGTGGCGTTGGTCAGAAGCGCCGAGACCATGAGCATTGAAGCGGCTAACGCTCTTTTGAAAACCCTGGAAGAGCCATTGGGCCGGACCGTGATAATTCTTTTGGTCCAGGACGTCTCAAGACTTCCGCAAACAATTGTTTCGCGCTGTCAGATAATCAAGTTCAAGCATGTGTCCGATAAACTGATTCGCGACACCCTGCGGCAAAGGGGCGCCGGTCGGGACGAGGCCGAGCTCTTGTCGCGCTTAGCCGCCGGTTCGCCGGGCCTGGCGTTCAAGTTTTATGAAAACCCGGAGCGCTTGGCCGCGTATCGCGAAAAGGTAGAGTCGTTTTTGAAAATCACCAAGGCGCCGATTTGGCAGAGATTCAATTTCATTGATTCGGAAATAGACACGCGCGGCGACCGGGAAGAGGCTTTGAAAGAAATAAGAAAACTTTTACTCGTTTGGCAAGGCGCGTTGAGAGACGGCTTGCTTTGCTCTTTGGGTTTTTCCAATCTCATGGTGAATTTTTGGGCCAAGGACCGGATTGAATCGTGGTCGGCCGCCTCGGGCGCCGATTATTTTGTTGAAGTTTTGGAAGAGATGAAGAACACGATTTACGGCCTTGAGCAAAATGTTAACATAAAATTAGCGCTTGAAAATTTTTTACTTTGTTTTTAATTATTATTCAAACATATGAAAAAAATATTTATATTTTTCGCGGCACTCGCTTTCGTCGGGCTGTGCGGCTTTGGCTGTATCTCTTTTAAAGACGCGACCGAGACCGCGACCAGCGGCATTTATAAAACCACGGACCAGGGGGAAATCTGGGAGAAAAAAGCCTCGTTTCCCACGGCCGCGGGCCTGGGCAGCGTCGCCCATGTGGGCATCAACGTCTTTGCCATTGATCCGTCCGACCATCTGGCTATTTACGCGGGTACCGAGGCGGACGGGCTTCTTTATTCTTATGATGGCGCCGAGACCTGGAATTCGCCCACCGACTTGAATGCCGGTCCAATCGCCGCCCTGGCCGTTGACCCGGAAGATAAATGCGTTGTTTACGCGGCCAGCCGCAACAAAATTTACAAAACCGAGGATTGCAGCCGCACGTTTGAGCAAATTTACTATGAAACCAGAACGGAAACCGAAATTACGGACATAAAAATTGATTGGTATAATCACACCTTGGTTTACGCGGCCACGTCCGAGGGCGATTTGCTGAAAAGCACGGACGCCGGCGCGAGCTGGTCGCCGCTTTTTCGTTTCGAAGGGGATATTTACGATATACTGATTGACCCGTTTGATTCACGCGTGCTCTATGTCGGCACCGAGCGCAAGGGCTTGTGGAAAACGGTTGACAACGGCGAAAATTGGACCCAGCTCAATCAGGAATTGAAAGAGTTTAAAAACACGAGCGATGTTTACCAAGTGGCGGCGGACAAGACTTCGCAGGGCACGCTAATCATTGCCACCAAATACGGATTGCTTCGCACCCATGACGCCGGAAGCACTTGGTCGGCCATCCCGCTCCTCACTCCGCCGAGCGAGGCCGAGATTCAGGCCCTGGCCATCAATCCGCGCGAAGGCAAGGAAATTTATTACGCCACCGATTCAACCATTTATAAAACGCTTGACGCCGGACAAAGTTGGATTACCAAAAAAGTGCCGGCGAGCGGCCGGAGCGCCCAAGCCCTGGCCGTTGACCCGGAAAACGGCAAAGTGATTTACCTCGGTCTTACCGCGGCCAAAAAATAAAATAATTGAAAAAAAAATATGAGCATCATCAGCGAACATAATGAGGAATTTGAAAAAGCGATTGAGCATTTTAAGTCCGAGATAAGCGTGCTTAGAACCGGGCGCGCCACTCCGGCCATGGTTGAAAATATTTGCGTGGAAGTCTACGGCAGCAAAATGGAAATCAAGGGAGTCGCTTCCATCAGTACGCCGGACGCGAAAACCATTATCGTTGACCCGTGGGACAAGAATAATCTCAAAGAGATTGAAAAAGCCATCCGCGAGGCGAACATTGGGATGAGTCCGGTGATTGACCAAACAATCATCCGGCTGAACATGCCGCCGATGACCGAAGAAAATAGAAAAGACATGGTCAAGGTGTTGAAGCAGAAAATGGAGCAGGCTCGGACCAGTGTTCGGCTGGCGCGGGAAAAGGTGAGAGACAGGATATTAAAGGCCGAAGAGGCCGGCGAAATCAGGGAAGACGACCGCTTCCGCCTGCAGGAAGAGCTGGACGAAAAAGTCGGCGAGCTGAACAGGGAAATTGAAAAAATCACCCAAGAGAAAGAGAAGGAGATAATGACCGTATAGATATAAAAATACAAGAGTATAAAAATATAAAAATAAAAAAAAGAGCCGCATCATTTTCTTATTTTTATATTCTTGTATTTTTATATTTTTACATTTGCCAGCCGTCTGATTTTTCGCTATAATGTGTTCAATTGATTTCGCAAAATTAAGTTTAAATTATGGCCAAAACCAAAGAAAATTCAATGGAAAAATTCGTATCTTTTTGCAAACGTCGCGGCTTCATTTTTCAGTCCTCGGAAATCTACGGCGGCTTTTCCAGCTGCTATGATTATGGGCCGCTTGGCGTGGAGCTTAAAAATAATGTTAAGCGCGCTTGGTGGCGGGCCATGGTGCAGGAAAACCGGGATATCGTTGGGCTGGACGCCTCAATTCTCATGTCTCCAAAAGTCTGGCAAGCCTCGGGCCATTTGACCGAAGGCTTTGCCGACCCGATGGTTGAATGTAAAAAGTGCCACAAACGTTTTCGTCCCGACCATCTTGAGGACAAAAAAAGATGCCCCGAATGCGGCGGCGAACTTACCGGCGCTCGTCAGTTTAATCTGATGATGAAGACTTCGGTCGGCCCGGTTGAGGACACGGCCTCGGAAGCGTATCTGCGCGCCGAAACCTGCCAGGGCATTTATATGAATTTTGAAAATGTGCGCGACTCAATGCGCCTGAAGATTCCTTTTGGCATCGCCCAAATCGGCAAGGCGTTTCGAAATGAAATCACGCCGGGCAATTTTACATTTCGCATGCGCGAATTCGAGCAAATGGAGATGCAGTATTTTACCAATCCCAAAGAAAAGGCAAGGCATTTTAAAAAATTGAAAGAAGCGCGCCTCAAGTGGTATTTGGATTTGGGCATAGAAAAAAAGAAGCTTAAATTCCACGAGCAAACACCGGATGAACTGGCCCATTATTCCAAAGCGGCTTTTGATATTGAATATGAATTTCCTTTTGGCGTGGATGAACTTGAAGGAATCCACGACCGCGGAGACTGGGATTTATCCAATCATTCCGAACACAGCAAGCAGGACCTTCGCTACTTTGACGACCAAACCAAGGAAAAATATTTTCCCCACGTGATTGAAACCTCGGCCGGCGCCGATCGGGCGGCCCTGACTTTCTTGCTTGACGCGTTCAGCGTTGTCCATGGCGGCCGGACCAAAACCACGGAAAGCGCCAAGGAAGAAGAATTTGTTTTAAAAATTGACAAGCGCCTCGCGCCGATCAAGGTCGCGATTCTGCCGCTTTCAAAAAAGCCCGAGCTTGCCAAGCCGGCTCAAGAAATTTTTGACGAGCTGAAACAGGAGTGGCAAATTCAGTACGACGAAACCGGGTCAATCGGCCGGCGGTACCGCCGCCAGGACGAAATTGGTACGCCTTACTGCGTGACCTTTGATTTCGATTCGCCAAAAGATAAAGCCGTGACCGTGCGCGACCGCGACACCATGGAGCAGGAGAGAGTCAAAATAGATGAATTGAAAATTTACTTTAGAGAAAAATTAGGAGATTAAGGGAAAGAAATTCCAAATCACAAGCACCAAATAACAAACAAATAGCAAATTCCAATGTTCAAAATTCCAAACCTACGATGGCGAGTATAAAATATTTTTGGTCATTGGGATTTATTTGTTATTTGTAATTTGAGATTTGAGATTTTTATTAGCGTTATCAAGATGAACAACTTCAAAAAGTCCAAACTCCACAATGGAATGAGATGTCTCCAAATTCCGGTCGCCGGTACCAAGGCGGTGACCGTTTTAGTTTTATGCAAGGTCGGGTCGCGCCATGAGAACCGAAAAATAAACGGCGCGTCCCACTTTATTGAGCACCTCATGTTCAAGGGCACGGCCAAGCGGCCGACCACGCTGGATATTTCGCGCGAATTTGACTCGGTGGGCGCCGAATACAACGCGGCCACGTCAAAGGATTGGACCGGCTATTTCGCCAAGGTTAGCCGCCGGCATCTTGATTTGGCGCTTGACCTTTTGTCCGACATGATTTGGAATTCAAAATTTGATGAGCAGGAATTCACGCGCGAAAAAGGCGTGATCACTGAAGAAATCCACATGTATGAGGATAACCCCATGTCCCACGTGGAAAATCTTTTGGAAGAAGTCATGTATCCGGCCAATACCTTGGGTTGGAATATTGCCGGCACTGCGAAAATTATCAAAAACTTAAAACATGGCGACCTGGTTCGTTTTCACGAAGAATTCTATGAGCCGGACAATATGCTGGTTGCCGTTGCCGGCAGTCTCCCGACAAAAACAAACGTGCTGGCGCAAAAATATTTTGGCGCTCGACCGGCAAAAACAAAGCGGCCCTCGCCCGGTTTTGAAAAATTTAAAGGATTCACGTCTCACCCTAAACCTCGCTGCAATATTCAGTATAAAAAAACCGAGCAAGTTAATTTGGCCTTGGGTTTTCCCGGTCTGGCTTACGAAGCCGAGGGCTTGCCCGCGCTCCAGGTTCTTAATGTAATTATCGGCGCGACCATGAGCTCGCGACTGTTCATCGCGGTGCGCGAACGCGAGGGTCTGGCTTATTATGTGCGCTCAGCCGTTGAATCCTACGAAGACACGGGCATTTTTGAAATACGCGCCGGACTGGACATGACAAGATTCGGCAAAGCGGTCGAGATTATAAAATTCGAATTAGGGCAAATGGTCAAGCACGGCCCGACCCGCGAAGAGATGGCGCGGGCCAAGGAATTCATCCGGGGCAAGCTGGAGCTCAGCCTTGAGGACTCGGCTCAGCAGGCCGAATTTTATGCTCGGCAAATGTTGCTCATGAAGAAAATAAAAACGCCCGAACAGCGCTTGGGAGAAGTGTTGCGCGTGAGGCGGGCCGATGTTTTGCGCGCCGCTAGAAAATGTTTTAATTTCAAAAGGATGGGCCTGGCGGCCATTGGTCCGTTTCGGGACAAAAATCAAATCATAAAATATTTTTAAATTTATGCAATCCAAAATAATAATCGCCAACTGGAAAGCCTATCTTTCGATCGTTGAGAGCGAGGAGCTGGCCAAAGAAATTTATGATTTCGCAAAAAGCAAGAAAGATTTGCCCAAAATTATTATTTGTCCGTCATTTCCGGCCTTGCCGTCGGTCGGTAAGATTTTGTGCGGCCGTAAAAATATCAAACTGGGCGCGCAAAACGCGTCTTGGTGCGAGCGGGGCGCCTACACCGGCGAAGTCATCGCCCCTTGTCTCGGTGAGCTTGGCTGCGAGTTCGTCATCCTCGGCCATTCGGAAAGAAGGAAACATTTTAATGAAAAAAATCCGGATATTAACCAGCGGGTAAAAATGGCTCTGCAAAACAATCTGACGCCGATTGTCTGCGTGGGCGAAACGCGCGAGGAAAAACAGGCCGGCCAAAGAGATGACGTGGTCCGAGCGCAGGTGATTGAGTGCGCGGGCGACCTTGACCCCGAGCCGGGCCAAAAAATTATTATCGCCTATGAACCGGTTTGGGTGATTGGCACGGGCCAGGCGGTCGCGCCCGAAGACGCCGAGCATTCGCATCAAGTTATCAAGCAGGCACTGGTCGATAAATACTCGGAATCCGAATACAATACCCATTTTCAGATAATCTACGGCGGCAGTGTTGGTGCCGGCAATCTAAAAGGATTTTTTGAAAAAGATATCATCGCCGGCGTTTTGGTGGGCGGGGCGAGCGCAAAAGCCCAAAGCCTGAAACAGCTTATTGAAGTTTGTCTTTGATTTTACCATATGATTTATTGGATAAGCCTTATCATCATAATTATTTCAGCGGCCGTTATCGCCATAATCGCGGCGCGTAAGTTTTCGCGTTTGGCCATTATTGACCTCGGGACAATGCCCAGCGAAAAGGAAGCCCAGGTTAAAAATCGGCTTATTTTACATAGAATCGCTCGCAAAAGTCGTGAGCGCGGTGAACCCCTTGTCAAGATATGGAAAAGTTTTGCCAAAAAGATAGATGAGCGATTTGATAATTTATACAAAAAAGTGCAGAATTTGGAAAAAAGATACGCCACCGAAAGGCGGATTAGCAAACCGTCCAAAATAAAACCGGGCACCGACGCCAAGGTCAGGGTGCTGCTGAATGAGGCGAGCGAATTTTTTAGTGAGAATAAATTTCCCGAGGCCGAGGCCAAGTTTATTGAAATATTAAGCCTTGACCATCATAATGTGGACGCTTACCGCGGATTGGCGCAGATTTATTTGGAGACCAAGCAGTTAGAGCAGGCCAAGGAGACGCTGGACTTTATCATTAAATTAAGAAAAGACGATGACAAGACCTATGCCATGCACGGCGAAATCGCTTATCTTGAAGGAAGTTATAATGAGGCTAAGGAATATTATCTAATTGCCATTGCCCAAAAATCAAATGTTGTGAATTATTATTTGGACCTGGCCAAGATATACGCCGCGCTGAATGATTTTCAAGAAGCGGAAAAACTACTTATTAAAGCCAAGGAGATTGAACCTAAAAACCCCAAGATACTTGACGCCTTGGTGGAAAATAGTGTAATCTTAGGCAACAAAGACGCGGCCGTTGAGTTCTATGAAGAGTTCAAGCTCTTGAATCCGGAAAATCCAAAACTCCAAGAGTGGAAAAAGAAGATTGATGCGATAAAATAGAGGCTGAACCCGCTGTTTTAATACACCCCCGAGGGATTGTCGAAACTCAACCAACCCAATCAAACGTCGATGTAGCTTCCTCCTACGTTCGCCACTAGCGAACTTCGGAGGACAGGCAGCTGGTAGCCTCCGGCCCTACGAGTCGTCCTCCGGAGCTAGGCCCGGAGGGAGCACTAAAGTTTCAAAAAAATTGCCGATGTAGCTCAGCTGGTAGAGCAACTCCATGGTAAGGAGTAGGTCGCCGGTTCAATCCCGGCCATCGGCTCCACTTCGAACAGTTAACAATTAACTTAAACAATTAAAGGGCCTTGGTTAACTGTTGAAAGTTAATTGTTATTAATGGGTCGGTACCAAAGCGGCCAAATGGGGCAGACTGCCACCGCCTATGGGCGCCACCGCCTTTGGCGGGGTCCCGCCGTAGGCGGTGAGGGTGCCGCCCGCGGGCGGCATAAATCTGCTTTTTATGTCATATAAAGTTTATATAATCCGTAGTAAAAAAACAGGGCGTTATTATATCGGTTCAGCCGAGGATGAAAATATTAGATTGAAGAAGCATAATGCAGGAAGGGTGCGATCAACAAAACCCTGTAGGCCATGGGAAATTATCAGAGTTGAAGAATATCCAACGCGTCAGCAAGCCTACAAAAGAGAAGTGCAAATTAAAAGATATAAAGGTGGAGAAGCATTTAAAAAATTGGTAAACAAAGATAAGAATAAGAATAAAAAATAAGGGTCGGTACCAAAGCGGCCAAATGGGGCAGACTGTAAATCTGCTGGCTTTATGCCTTCCCTGGTTCGAATCCAGGCCGGCCCATTTGCCACCCTAGCTCAGTTGGTAGAGCAACAGTTTTGTAAACTGTGGGTCGTCGGTTCGAGTCCGACGGGTGGCTCCATTCCATCATAAAAAAGGAAAAAATAATTAAATACATTTAAAAAATCTATGTCGCAAGAAAATTTAATAAAACTTGAGTGCACTGGGTGCAAGAGAATAAATTATTTTTCAAGCAAGAACAAGAAAAAGATAAAACAAAGATTGGAACTGAAGAAGCACTGCAAGCACTGCCGGAAGCACACCGCACACAAAGAAACCAAGTAAATTGGTTTTCTTTGTGTCCACGGGGGCTTAGTTAAGTGGTATAACATTGGTCTCCAAAACCAAGGTCGGAGGTTCGATTCCTTCAGCCCCTGCCAGCCAACCGATCGCCCAAAAGGCGATTTTTTGGTATACTAAGAGTAATAATAATCTTGCTAATTTTAAAAATATGTATTGCGCAAATTGCGGAAAAAAAATTCCGTTTGGCACAAAGTTCTGCGCCGAGTGCGGGTATAGCGCCCAAAAAGCTCCGACCGAAGAAAAACCGGCCGAGGAGAAAAAACCACCAAGGCATCCCTTGGCCAGAGGCTGCATTGTTTTGATAATTGTAATTTTTTTCTTCTGTCTTTTTGGCTATTGGAGCGTTTCTTCCAATTCGCCGGATAAAGAATCCGTGGGGATGATTGTCGGTTTTGGCATCCTATTTTTTGCCATAATCTTTCTGACGATATTATTTTTTAATATTAAAACCACACTATTCATTCTTAAAAAAATAATACTTTGGCTTTTTCACCACCCCAAGTTGTCAATTCCTTTGGTGGTAATCTTGATTATCGCGACTTTATTTCTTAATTACGCATGGAATCAATGGAATTATCAAAATGTGACCGCGGCTTTGCCATTGATCCAGGACAGCCTGACCGAAGTGGCGGCCGTCAAAATAATGGGCGATTCAATTATCGTCGGCCGGCCGATTAAGGGTGCCTCTTGGAAAAAAATAAGAACCGACGCCCAGGTAATCGTTGAAAGATTGAATGATTTTTCCGCTCCCCGCCGGTTGCGGAATTACCAAAAAGCCGCCATTGTTTGGGCTAATGCCATAGTGGAAGCGACGAATAACACCAAAACCTGGAAGGAGCTGGCTGCCCAGCCGGGCGATTTTCAGTTAGAACTTGGCGATAGCCAAGCCGAAGATATATTTTTGGCCACCGCCACAAAAATCAGGGAGTTGAAAGAGTTTGGCGACAATGCCATCCAAGAAAAAGACCGCGAGACGATGCGCTATGTCGCCGCCAGACTTTTAGTTCAAAAACACTGGCTCGACGGAATTTTGCATTCCCAAAAGGCCGGCCTTCAGTCGTTCAAGCTATCATCTGGACTGATTGACGCCGCTTCGGCCGAAGATTATTGCACCTATGCGAGACAACTTTACCAGGAAGCCCTGGCAGAGTGCCACGGAGATGCAAGTTGCATAACGGTGCTCAACCAAGCGCAGTCTGCCATAGAGAGCATTTGTGGGATAAATTGGCAAGTACCGGTACAACAAGCTCAACCGCAAGCGCCGCAGAATCAGCCCCCGGTGCAGAATCAGCCAACCCCGGAGCCGGAGGCCCCGCCGGTCGTTGAGGAGCCATACTATTACCAATATCCACCCGAGGAACCGAAGAGAGACGTCTGTATCCCGGGAAAAACCGCCTCGTACTGCGCCGAGCCGGTGGCGCAATCCACTAATGAAATTGCCGCGTCTGCTGTTGGTTTTGCCACGGGAGATACCACGGCCGAAGCGGATTGGGAAAAGGCCTGGCAAGACATTGATAAAATCCTGCCGCCCGAAGGCATGGTCGGGCCGGAAGTTGGTCAGCCAGGCATTGAAGGAGGGCACGTGACCGAAGGCGCCGGAATCACCATCGGCGAATCGGCATTTGGCGGCGAGACGGCAACACCGACCCAGTATTCGCCGCGGGTTCAGATCTTTCATGACGCCTGCGCCGCCATGGGTAGTTATGTGGGCGGCGCCAACAAAAATAAAGATCGTCTGCCGACAACCGAGTCCGGCTATCATTGCAATTACAAGCAGGCCGATATAAACTGCTGGGATTTTCTGACTTATTCGGGGGGAAGATACATGGGCGGCGATGTCGGCTGCCGGGAGCTAGGACTGATCCCGCGATAACCGAGGCCATGGATGAATTTATCCATGAATTTAAGCGGGAGGGATTGCAAAATCAGGCGAGTACTTCAAACGAGGGGAAACAGCTGGCCGAAAAAGCCCTACCAGCTTGTTTACTACGAGGCTTTTATTCCAGAGAAGGCGGCTAGGGAGTGCGAGTTTTCAATCAAAAGAAGTGGCTCAGTATATATGCCGTTAAGAAGAAAAATTAAGAAAAGTCTGAAGGATTGGCAAAAATCAAAAACACCCCGGCGTTACGTCGGGATGTTTTTGGCTTAGTGCATGAGGGAAATAAATTATGATATAATCACTATGCGTAAAATTTAAATTAACAACAAAGCCATGAAACAGCAAGAGGCGCTGGATATACTAAAACTCGGTTACAATATTTATCTAACCGGCCCGGCTGGCAGCGGAAAAACTTTTTTATTGAATAAATATATTAAATATCTGAAAGATAACGGGGTTGCGGTGGGGATAACCGCCTCTACTGGCATCGCCGCGACCCATATGAACGGGGTGACGATTCATTCTTGGTCTGGGTTAGGTATTAGAGATAATTTGTCGGCCAAGGACTTGCGCGAACTTTCTAAAAAGAGGTATCTTCACAAACGATTTGCCGAGACCAAGATTTTGATAATAGATGAAATTTCCATGCTCCATTCCTTTCAGTTGGATTTGATTGACCGAGTTTGCAAATTATTTAAACAAAACCCCTTGCCCTTCGGCGGCTTGCAAACTGTGCTTTGTGGAGATTTTTTTCAATTACCGCCGGTGAGTAAGAATACTGGAGACGCGCATTTTATAGATAAATCAGAAATTTGGCGCAGCATGAATCTCAGAGTTTGTTATTTGGACGAACAATATCGGCATAAAGATAGTAAGCTCATTGGGATATTAAATAAAATACGAGCCAACCGCGCCGACAACAGCACCCTAGAGCAGCTTGAATCGAGGCGTGACGCTCCGGTGGCCGGTTTTTCTAATTTGACTAAGCTTTATACTCACAATGTTGATGTTGATGAGATAAATAACCGAGAACTTAGTGCCATCCCCGGAAAAATATATGCCTACAATATGCGCGCCCGGGGCAAAGAAGCGTTGACCGATGTTTTGAAAAAAAGCTGTCTTGCGCCGGAAGAGCTTTTTTTGAAAAAAGGAGCAATTGTCATGTTTGTTAAAAATAATTTTGAGCAGGGTTATGTGAATGGCACCTTGGGCAAAATTGTAGATTTTGACGAGCGGCGCCTGCCCATCGTGCAAACTTTTTCTAAAAAACAAATAATCGCCGCGCCAGCAAGTTGGATTGTAGAAGAAGACGGTATCACCAGGGCAGAGATTATGCAAATTCCACTTCGCTTGGCTTGGGCTATTACGGTCCACAAGAGTCAAGGGATGAGCCTTGATGCTGCTGAAATCGACCTTGGTAAATCATTTGAAAGAGGAATGGGTTATGTGGCGCTTTCCAGAGTAAGGTCGCTTGACGGGATTAAATTAAAAGGAATAAATGAATTGGCCCTTCAGGTCAATGAAGATGTTATAGAACTGGACAAAGAACTCAAGGCCATGTCGCGCACGGCCGCAGATGAACTCAAAAAAATAATCCCCAAAGAAAAAGAACAGAAACAGCAACGCTTCCTGCAGTCCGTGGCGCCGCCGAAAGGCAGGCTAAAAAAACGCCGCCGGAAAATGCCCGGCTCAACCTACGAGGAAACTAAAATTTTAGTCCTGAAGAAACTGCCAATAAAAGAGATTGCTCATCGCCGCGGCATGACCGAGGGCACGATAATGAATCATTTGGAAAAATTAACCGCCCTCGGTGAAAAACTTGATTTAAGCTATATAAAACTACCGGCTGAACGTTTTGGCGAAATAAAGAAAGCATTTGAAAAAACAGGCGATTACAGTCTGTCGCCGGTGCGTGAAATTCTTGGCCATTCTTTTTCCTATGATGAATTAAGATTGGCGCGGTTGTTTTTAGACAAGGATTAAACTATTTGTAAATTATGCCCAAAAGACCGAAAGATATGCCCGCTTGGCAGGATTGTACTTGGCGTCGCATTGCCTGCGAAAAGCCGGATTGTCGGATTTGCGGCAAAATCATGAAGCAGCGGCAAAATCATATTGAGCGCGGAGAGGACCCGGATAGTATGGAGTTCGTATTGCAGGATGTAATGGAGGATCTCCAGGAAACCAGAGACTTGATTCAAAAAAGCGCTAAGCACATGGTGGTCGATCTTTCAAATCTTGAAGATATTGATATGCCTGAACCCCCTAGGCCAGATAAATATCCATTATACAAGGAGCTAATGAGGTGGCGTAAAAATGTTTATGACTCCATGGGAAAAGCCCGCCAAAGCAAGGCCCTTTGGCCCGACACTGATGCGGCACGAGACCTTGCCTGGTACGCGAATTTATTACCGGTAAAAACATACCGTTTGCTCTCCGATAAATGGGAGATACAAAATGGTGATGATTTGGCAAAGTTTGATTATGATTATACGAAATATGTGGTGCATGAATGTGTCAATATTTTGGAAAAATCATTTTCATCTTTACATACGCTCGCGCCTTCGCAAAAAGTTGTATTTTTATTATTGCACTCTCAATTCGCCTACATGCTGAAAAGAATAAAAGCCATCTAGATTAGACGATCAAAAACACCCTGACATAACGTCGGGGTGTTTTTGTTTTATTTGTTGCGTATTTCGCGCGGTTTATTCGTTCCCCATTTTTTTAATCTGGGCGCGCGGCGCCGATGTCAGGGTTTCGTAATAACCGATATTAATATCAATCAGCGCCCCTTCTTCGCCGTAAATTTCCACTATTTTTCCAACCGCGTCTCCCTCAATCGCGCCGGCCGTTTCTTCGCCGGAAAGCTCACCATGATTCATTCGCAGAGAAAAGTTGCCTGACCCGCTGAATTCGGTGGTGCCGGCCCCAATGGTCACCTTGTCTTTATAAGCGTTTTCCGGCCGGCGGAAGTGCGCCGGAAAGGTGTCGCCCGGCTTCATGCCCGGTTTGAGCGTGAAAGTGTAATAAAGCAGGTCTTCCCACTGGCCGCCGCTGTCCGGCTGGCTAAAATCCACAAACCCGGGCAGGCCGGGTATGGTCACATGATAATCGCCGACCTTAAAATCGCTGTGGATATCGTCGGTCACTTCCCATTCTCCCTCCCAGCCGTAGCCGCCTCTTATCGGCTGTACCAGCTGGCCCGAAAGGCTGTGTTTTTCCACGCCGGTCATTTGGGCGTAAACCACATATTGGTCAAATGGAACTTCGGACAGGTTGTCAATATAATAATCCGAACATTGCAGGGTAAAATCTTCGTTCCACGGCCCCTGTTTGGCCACTGCCTGATTTCTTTCAAATTTGTCGGCCAGGTCGCCGAAAGCGTGCATCTTTATTTCCAGTTCTTCTTCGGAACAATTTTTATATTTATCATTACTGCCTTTCGGGTTGACCGTGAGCCGATAGATGCCCGAGGGCAGTTCAAGCTTGAAATTGCCGTCCTCCTCGGTGGCCGTGTCCCCGGATTCGGAGCTGTATTTTATTTTTTGCGCGATAACCTTGACGCCGGGCAAGGCGCGGCCATCCTGATCCTGGATAAAGCCGTTTAGCACGGCGCTGTCTTCTTCATCAGCCTGCCAGGCCACGATCGCGTAGATGGAATATTGGACGCGGGTTTCGTTATGCTCTCTTTCGATAATCGTGGCAAAGCTCTCGATGGGCACGCCCGATTCGGGATTGGCCGCGCAGTCGTGGTATTCGGTTTGTTCCTCTTCGGGCCGCATGTAAGCTTCCATTATATCCCCGCCGCTCCATTCAAGAAGTTCTTCATCCACCAGAATAAATAGGCCGCAGGTATAGTCAGGCATTTCTTCTATCAGGCTGGCCAGCTCGCTGTTGAGAGAGCCGATCTCCTCCGAGGTCATATAAAAGGCGAGTGGCGCGCGCACCGCCAGGATACTGAAGCTGTCCAGCTCGGCGATTACCGCCTGTTTTTCCGTGTCCACCCGGCTGGCTACCGGCCGCCAGAATTTATTCTCCCCGTCGTCAACCCATTTGAATAGGCCCAGGTTTTCCGCGCTAATACCCTCGGGCAGCTGGCTCGGATCGTACTTGAATTCCACGCGCACCGGCTGATTTTCTTTTTTTAGGCTCTTCACTTCATAAGCCTGGCCAATCACCGGAGACAGGGCATCCGGTTTGCCCGGCGCGGTCTCGAGCTGGGCAATGGCGATCCGGCTTTCCCGCCGGTTCACGGTCACGTCTCCCACGGTTTGCGTGCCGGTTATTTTATCCATCAGCCCCTCGAACAGGGCGCCGCCCATGCCCGGCGATAAAAAGAATGTCAGGCTGGGCAGGATGACAAAAAGAGCGACGATGATTGCCAGGGCAATCAGAATTTTCTTTAGCATATATTTTAGAGTTATTAAATTCTGTCCATATTATATCACGCGCCCGAAAAAGTCCCTATCGCGTCGTCTCCCAGCTTCGCGCCTTTCGGGCGAGTTCGATTGCGCCGCCTTGGGTGGCGTTCGCCTGAAAGGCGCGGACCCACTTGACAAGATGTAAAGTATGCTTTACAATGGTAATGTAAACTTAACCTTACATATATGAACTATAAACAATTCAAAGTCATCCGGCTGATTATCATCGGCTTGGTCACGTTCACCGTGGCCACGGCCGTGTCAATAAATAATTTTTTCCTGGCCCTGGCCGGCGTTTTAATCGGCATGCTTTTTATGCATCTGGTGCGCGTGCGGTATAAAAAAGTAATGGTTGACGAACGCGTCGCCATTATCGGCGGCCGGGCGGCGCGTCATGCCTATGTTGTCAGCGTCACGCTCCTAACCCTGCTCTGCATGTTTTTTATTATCAGCGGCGACCGAAGGGGGGATATCTACACCGAGGCCCTGGGAGTCGCACTCGGTTTCATTGTCCTCTTGAACGTGGCTCTGTACTCGGTATCGTTTTATTATTTTAACCGCAAATATGGGGGAGATGAAAAATAAAATCAAAGAGCTGCGCTTGGAGAAAAATTTGACGCAGGAGGAGCTAGCCGAGCGCGTCGGCGTGACGCGGCAGACAATTATCGCCATTGAAAAGGGCGGTTATGTTCCGTCGCTTGAGCTTGCTTTTAAAATCGCCAAAGTGTTTCATAGAAAAATCGAACAAATATTTTTATATAAATAATTTAATATCCAAGAATATGAAAAAAATACGCCCCTCACTCATTATTTACGCGTTTAGCGTGGCTTTCATTATTTTTGTATTTTTAACTTTGCTTAGTTTTAACATAATCGGCTATGGCGTCCAGGAAAGGTGTCAGCTGGCTCAAGAAAAATATCTGGGTGATTGCGTCGAGGCCCTAATCCAGTATCTTGAAGATGAAGATACTCCGTTTCAAAGCCGCAACTCGGCCATCTGGGCCCTGGGAGAGCTCGGCGACGCGCGCGCCCTGCCCGCGCTACAAGGGCTTTACACCGGCGACATTCCGAAGCGTGAAAGTTTGAGCCAAACCATTTCCCAGTATGAGTTAAAAAAAGCCATAAAATTAATCAACGGCTTTAATGTCACGGCATTTTTCTGGCGCGACGACTCGGCCCGGCCTGTAGAACGGAAATGATAATGTCCTAGTAGCGGGAAATAGAAATGTCCTACCTTCTGTGGTAGTATATCGAGTTAATTTTTAACTTAAT
>JAHJFT010000012.1 GCA_018824325.1 Patescibacteria group bacterium | reverse complement strand
CATGGATCTCACCCTTGTTTCCCCGCGGCTTCCCCAGCACACCGATAGTAATATATTGATTTTCCTTACCCGAACCGGTCGCGCTGGATTCTGTTTTTTCGTCCTCGGTCATGGCAAACATTCTCCGACCTCCCCCTGCCGGGGTTCTGGCCAGCAATGCTGATAAATTGAAAATTTCCGGAACTGATTCGGTTGGATTCGCGCGTGACCTCGCGAGAAAAATTGAAAGCTTTGCCAATGTTATTTTTTCCGACGCCGAAAGAGATGAGATTTACGAAATATTAACGAGGGCAGACGTCCCAGATAAAGAAGCACATAAATTACATGATCAAAGCGTAAGAGAGCTAAGAAGATAAAGCCGGCGCGCCGGCTTCGCGGGGCACGAAATTCGGCGGCGATTTGGTTGAAGTGGGCGCGCGGTTAAATAAAGAAAAAATTCATGTTAGTATTTATTGACGATTCCGGTGACCCGGGGTTTAAATTAGATAGAGGTTCTACTAGCCATTTTGTAATCGCCATGGTTTGTTTTGATGATGAACTGGAAGCGGAAAAAACAGCAGTTGCTATTAAGGAATTAAAAAGAGCGCTTGGTTTTAGCGAACAAGAGGAATTTAGGTTTTTTAAAAATAGCAAAAATATTCGCATTAAATTTTTGCAAGCCATTAATAAATTTGATTTTCGCGTCAGGTGTCTAGTCGTTGATAAATCAGCTATTTATAGCGATGAGCTGAAAAGCAATAAAAATTCTTTTTACGCTTATTTTATCAAAGAAGTTTTAAAGTATAGTAATAACACTATTTCAGACGCCAAGGTGAGAATGGACGGGAGCGGCGGTAGAAATTTCAGAAAGAATTTTTTTACATACTTGCGCCGCGAATTAAACACAGACGATAAAAAAATAATGCGCAACTGCAAAATGGTTAATTCAAAAAGCAACGTTTTAGTGCAAATGGCGGATATGATTGCCGGCAGCATCAATCGGGCGGAGAATAAAGATAAAAAAGACCATGGGGTTTATAAAGATATAATTAAAAACCATATTGAAGACGAGTGGCCTTTTAAATAACCGCCGCTTCCAGCGGGGTCCCGCCGGCCGCGGTAACAAAAAAAGACCCTGAAAGGGGCTTTTCCAACCACGTCCCTATGCTGGGTGTCCCAGCCACGCCACCATCCGGTGACAGTTCGGAATACAGGTTTTTGTGCTTTTACTATAGCATATGTTATCCACAATGTCAAAAAAATCAGTTTTTAGTGGACGCGGGCAAGGGCATCGTCAGAATATTGCCCAAATAACCCCTCCTACCCAAAAATTACACCCTATTGACATATTTCCCCATTTATGGTATAAATAAGGCGTCAAATTAGTGATGTGTGAGAAGCCTAGTCGAGTTTCATTCTGCATCATAATAAGTTTGATAGTCTAAATAATCATTATTATAATATGGCAGAAGGAACAATCGCCAGGCTTACTGATAGAGGCTTTGGCTTCATCTCCCGCGAGGGAGAAGAAAAAGATCTGTTTTTCCACTCAAATGAGCTCGTTGGCGTACAGTACGATGAACTCAAAGAGGGTGACAAAGTGACCTTTGAGGTCGCCGAGGGTCCAAAAGGCCCGAACGCGGTCAAGGTCAGCAAAGCGTAAAGATTTTTTTCAGCAAAACATAAAGCCCCGGTTTATTCCGGGGTTTTTGCAATGCTTCAAATCTGGGGCGCGGGCCGCTTAACGCGTTTGCCGGGTTTTGATTTTTCCCGCGCGCGGCCATGGGGGTATAATTCAATTGAAAAATTTTGCCGCAGCTGTTAAAATAAAGCATATCTATTTTTATCATCTTTGATTTATGAACAATAATTTTCCGCCGGCCGAGCCGGCAAAAATGCAAAAGAAAAAATTTCTCTTCGTGTCCTATGACGCCCTGATCAGCGACCTTGCCTGGCAAGTGGTCAAGGAGGGGCATGAGGCAAAATATTATATCAAAAACGCCGAGGACAAGGAGATTGCCGACGGTTTCGTGCCCAAAACCGACGACTGGCGAAAAGAGGCTGATTGGGCCGACGTTATTGTGTTTGACGACGTGCTCGGCATGGGCAAGTGGGCCAAAGAGATGCGGGACAAGGGGAAATTGGTGGTCGGCGGCACGCCCTACACCGACCAATTGGAAGATGACCGAGCCTTTGGCCAGGAGGAATTGAAAAAAGCCGGCATTCCGATTATTCCGTATGAAAACTTCAGTTCGTTTGACCAGGCGATCGCCTATGTCAAAAAAAATCCGGCCAAATACGTGATCAAGCCGAGCGGCGAAGCGCAGAACATCAAGCGATTTTTGTTCGTGGGCGAGGAAGACGACGGCAAGGATATTGTCCAGGTTTTGGAAGCCTACAAAAAGGCGAGTTCAAGCAAGATAAAATCGTTCCAATTGCAAAAGAGGGTCAGCGGCGTGGAAGTGGCCGTGGGCGCGTTTTTCAACGGCCAGGAGTTCATCTACCCCATCAATGTCAACTTTGAACACAAGAAATTGTTTCCCGGCAATATCGGGCCGTCAACCGGAGAAATGGGCACGTGCATGTTTTGGAGCATGCCCAACCGGATTTTCAACGCCACGCTTAAAAAAATGGAGGAAATTTTTCGTCGGGAAAAATATGTCGGCTACATGGATTTGAACTGCATTGTCAACAACAACGGCATTTATCCGCTGGAGTTTACCTCCCGTTTCGGCTACCCGACCATTCACATTCAGCAGGAGGGAATTTTAATGCCCATGGGAGAATTTTTGCATGAACTGGCCGCGGGAAATTTAAAAAAATTCAAAGCCCGGAGCGGATTTCAGGTCGGCGTCCGGCTGGTCGTGCCGCCGTTTCCTTATGGCGGCGAAATCAAGGCCTCGGCCGCGGTTTCAAGGGATTTGGTGATTTTATTTAAAAAGCCGAATTTGGAAGGCGTTCACATCGAAGAAGTCAAATTGGCCAACGGCGAATGGGTGGTTGCCGGCACTTATGGCGTGGTGCTGGTGGTCGTGGGTTTGGGCCAAACGATGCGGCAGGCCATGGCCCAGGCTTACGGCCGCGTTAAAAATATCATGATTCCGAACATGTATTACCGCGACGACATTGGCGAGCGCTGGTCCGAAGACAGCGACAAACTGCACAATTGGTCCTTTTTGCGGGAGTAGGGGGTTGGGTTCATTTCAAAAAATCGCGATAATCCTAAATAATAATTCAGATTCATTATGAAAAACAAAACTTTAATTATCATCATAATTTTGCTGGCCGTGGCTCTCGCCCTGGCTGTGGGATTTTATTTTGCTAAAGAGCGCGGCCTTTTTTCGGACCGATCCGGAGATGTCGCATTCCCGGACAACGGCCCGGGCCGGCCCGCCGAAGAGGGGCAAGACCTTTTGCAAACCGAGGAATTTTTTGTAAACATTCCAGACGGCTG
>JAHJFT010000092.1 GCA_018824325.1 Patescibacteria group bacterium | reverse complement strand
TCTTTCACCTCAAAGGCAGACATTGCCGCCTCTAACCCGTATTTTTGCCAAAATACCAAGACTTTTAATTTGTGCTTAGCTTTATCTGTTACCATACGAGTCCATCGTATGGCATAATCGGCTAATCTGACAAATCCTCTTACCTTGTAGGATAATCGGTGTATTTGCATATCCCTGTTTTTTTCAGGGACTGCAATATGTATCTTAACTTATGCAGCATATAAAAAACAAAATCTACGAAAGTATCACAAAGTGACCACTTTGTGATACTTTCGTAGATAGAAAAATGATTTCGTAGATTGCATTAGTACTAATTCGTTAAAATTAGTTCAGTGATTAGTGACGGACTTTAGACTTTTAATTTTTTCAAATACTTGCCCGTATAACTTTTTGAAGCCTTGACAACATCCCGCGGCGTGCCCTGAACAACAATTTCGCCGCCCTGGTCGCCGCCTTCCGGACCCATGTCAATCACCCAATCCGAGCATTTTATTACTTCAAGGTTGTGTTCAATCACCAAGATAGTATTGCCTTTATCAACTAGCTGGTTCAAGACGGCAAGCAATCTTTTAATATCTTCAAAATGCAGGCCGGTGGTCGGCTCGTCCAGAATATAGAGCGTTTTTCCAGTGGCGCGGCGCGAAAGCTCGGTGGCCAGTTTGACTCTTTGCGCTTCACCGCCGGAAAGGGTGGTCGCCGGCTGACCCAACTTTATGTAACCAAGACCGACTTGGTGCAGGATATTTAATTTATCGTGGATAAGCTGCTGGCCCACGAAAAATCTTTTTGCCTCTTCCACGGTCATCTCAAGCACATCGGCGATATTTTTATCCTTCCAATGAATCTCCAGCGCCTCCTGATTGTACCTTCTCCCATGGCATTCCGAACATTCAATATAAACATCGGGCATGAACTGCATTTCAATTTTAACATAGCCCTCGCCGGCGCAGGCCTCGCATCTTCCCCCGCCCTTAACATTAAAACTGAATCTTCCAGCGTCATAGACGCGCATCTTGGCCTCGGGCGTTTCAGCAAAAAGGTCGCGAATCAAAGTAAAGACGCCAGTATAGGTCGCCGGATTGCTTCGCGGGGTTCGGCCAATCGGCGACTGATCAATGGTTACCACCTTGTCAATATTTTCAACGCCATTTATGGCTCGGTGTTCTCCGGGCACGACCTTGGCGCGATAAAATTTCTTGGCCAAGGCGTTGCCCAAAATATCCAAAACAAGGGTTGACTTGCCCGAGCCGGACACGCCGGTAACACAGACGAACTTTCCCAGCGGAAACTTCACGTCAATATTTTTTAGATTAAACGCCTTGGCGCCGTTCACGGTTATGAATTTTTTATTGCCGGACCGATAATTTTTGGGCGCATCAATTTTTTTGCGTCCGACCATAAAGTCGCCGGTAAGCGAATCTTTATTTTTTTTGATTTGGGCAATGGTTCCCTGGGCGATTATTTCGCCGCCATATTCGCCGGCGCCCGGACCGACATCAATAATATGGTCGGCCGCCTCCATCATTGCCTGGTCATGCTCAACCACAATGACCGTGTTGCCGAGGTCGCGAAGTTTTTTAAGCGTGGTGATAAGTTTTTCATTGTCGCGCGCGTGCAGCCCAATGGTCGGCTCATCCAATATATAGATGACGCCGGAAAGACCGGTACCGAGCTGCGTGGCCAGCCTCACTCTTTGCGCCTCGCCGCCGGCCAGACTGACCGCGCTTCTGTCCAAGGTGAGATAACTCAAGCCCACTTCAAGCAAATTTTTAATCCGCAAGTTAATTTCCTTGATTGCCTGCTCGGCAATCTTTTGTTCGGTTTCGCTTAACCCCCCGCTCAATTTTTGTTTTTTATTTTTCGCGTCACGGCCGATCTCCTGAAAAAACTTGCCCATCTCAACCAAAGAAAGATTCACGATGTGATCCAGGGACTTGTTGGCGAACCTCACGGCCAAAACTTCGGGCCTTAATCTTTTTCCATGGCACACCGGACAAACAAGCGTTTGCATATAGACCTCTATCTCGCGCCTCACATAATCAGAATCTGTTTCTTTATATTTTTGCTCAAGCTGGCTTAAGATGCCCGGAAAGCTCATCTCTTTTCCGTCAACGTCGTATTCTTCGCCGCCGGTCCCATGAAGAATTGTTTTCATCTTGGCTGCGGGAATTTCTTCGATGGGCGCGTCCACGGAAAAACCGTGGCGCTTGCCCACCGCGGCCAAAAGCTTGATATAGCCGGCCTGATTTCCGGCAATGCGCGTCCACGGCTTTACCGCGCCCTGAGCCAGAGTAAGGCGTTTGTTCGGAATAACCGACTCGGGATCCAAAACCAATTTTGTGCCAAGGCCCATGCACGCCGGACAAGCGCCCTGCGGGCTGTTGAACGAGAACAGCCTCGGTTCAAGCTTGGGAAGATTGATGTTGCACTTGACACAAAAAAGCATCTGGCTTAAGGCGTATTCTTCTCCATCCTCCTGCACAACGGTGATCATGCCGTTGCCAAGGTCAAGCGCGGTTTTTAAAGTCTTGATAAAATTTTCCGTCACCAGCGGCGTATTTTTTTCCAAATCGCTTATGACCACTTCAACCGTATGCCTCTTGGCCTTGTCTTTTCTCATCCTGATAGCCTCGTCTAAATCCATGATAACGCCGTCATAGCGCACTTGTTTATATCCGGCGTTTGCCGCGGCGAGAAGGCTGTAGCGGTGCTCCCCCTTTTGATCCGAAACAATGGGTGATAATAAAATAACACCGACTTTTTTCGTGGTGTTGATAATTTTTTTGGCGATATCCTGAACCGTCTGTTCCTGAACTTCATTCCCGCAACTTGGACAATGAGCGCGCCCGGCTTTAGCGAAAATTACCCTCAGATAATCATATATTTCAGTAACCGTGCCCACGGTGGAACGCGGGTTGTGGCTTGAGGTGCGCTGGTCAATGGCAATGGTCGGCGAAAGGCCGTCAATCGCGTCAACATCGGGTTTGTCTTGAAGTTCTAAAAATTGGCGGGCGTAAGATGACAGGCTTTCCATGTATCGCCTTTGTCCCTCGGCGTAAATAGTATCAAAGGCGAGCGAGGATTTGCCCGAACCGGAAAGCCCGGTAATAACCGTAAGCTTGTCCTTGGGAATATTCACTGAAATATTTTTGAGATTGTGAACCCTTGCGCCCTTGATGCTTATTTTGTCGTGTGGCATGTTTTTGTTTTTATTTAAAACCGTTAATAACCCGCCTACGCCAAGGCTTCGGCGGGTTTGATATTTCTTGCGAAATTTTCTTCATCCCGCGACGCGGGACTTAAAAATTTCGAGAAATATCAAAAAATCTGAGCTATTTGGACCAGTTATCCAAAGTTAACTCAGATTGTAGCACACTATCTGGGATGTGGCAATACCCAGAATTGTCCGCGTTAAATTATTGGCATTTTCCCACCATTATTTCATCATAACCGCCGGGGAAAACAATTACTTGCCCGTCCGGGCCCGTAATTAAATCTTTAATATCCCCATCGTCGCGATTTTTAGCTTTCATACCATCACATTTATTGCTTGCGCAGCCTGAATCATTGAGGCAATAATTGCCCGATGGTTCTTTTATATAACACCGGCCGGCCCATTGAGCTACATTGCGCGGAAGCTTATCATCCGAACCCTCTTTTTTAAAAATAGCTATGGTTGATACTGCCCAACAATACATATCTTGGCCTTTGGCATTTTTGCCGCACTGAGAATCTATAGAACAACTTATATAACAGCCGTTCCCATCGCGTGAAGAGGGCGGGCAACACCAAAAATTATGAAAACTAGTACCAAGGCCCAGTTCTACGCATTTATAACCCTGGCTTTTTGAACAGAGATCGTCATCCCCCTCCTGCATCCCTAATTTAGCGCATGATTTATTTTCCAAACCGGGCCGACACTGGCCTGAATAGCAAAGACCTGATGAGCATTGCCCGTCATTATCACATTCAGCCATGGAGGGCCGCCCTCCTTTGATGCCAACGCAGGCTTTAATATCTTCATCGCACTTCAGCCCCTTGTTGCAATCAGTGTCCCAAACGCAAGGCATATCCATTGTGCCGTCAGTGCAATATTTTCTTGCCGTATTGCTGGCATATGGGCCCAGGGCCAGTCTTATTTCTTTTTCAGTGCATTTTCCCCGATCGCATTTATCGCCGGCTTTGCAAACATTGCCGGGCTGGCCGGGATCGCGCTCGGCGATTGTGCACTGCTCACCAAACCCTTCAAAGGCTTTCCATTGGCAGCCCTTATATTCACTATTAAAATTATACTTATTTTCTTTGCAATCCGCCTCGGTGGTATAATCCTGACACCGGGCCGGAAGCACTTCAAAATAAATCGGCCTTACCCTTTTTATGGGCGGCATGGAAAGCTGCAAAAGCGACGGATTAATCACGCTTAAAATCGTGTACGAGAAAAGTGCCAAAACAAGCCCGATAACCGCGGCGATAATGGTTTCTTTGGCCGCGCCGATGCGCCCTTGACTGCCGGCCGCGGTCACCCAGCGAAAGCCGCCGTACATGATCATGACAATGGCGACGATCGTAACCACGCCGATTAAATAATTGTAAATCAGGGCGATATAACTGCCCATGTCCCGCACGCTGGCAACGCCGCCGATGGGCACGGAAAGTTCGGTCGCGGTCGCGTCGGTGAAGCAATAGCCGCGCCCTTCGGTACATTCAGGCGCCTGGCCGGAAAAACATTCATCCGGCCCCTGACACACGGCATCACATTCATTCTCGGGCCAGCATATCGGGTTGGTTATTTTGACTTCAGGGACTTGGACAACCGTCGTGGGCGTGTAAATACTGCTGCATCCCTCTATCTCGCCGCAATTGTCATCATCAAAAACCCCTATATAATCCTCACCTGTTCGCCTCATCTGATCTGAACACTCCTGTTCGCTTAAAGCGTCTCCGCATCTCTTTGGATTGTACTTTTGTACAATTTTTTCCGCAATCTTACTGCCAACAACACAACCAACGCCATAGGTTAATGGGGTAGCGGCTCCGCCACCGGCCGCAAAACCGGCCACGCAACCCGCGCCCTTAACTATTGTTAATAAAGTTGACTTTTTTTCATACATCTTGCAACAACCTGAAGCATAAACTTGGGCTGGGAAAAATAAAATAAACGATAGGCAAAGGCCGATCGCGGATAAAATTATTTTTTGAAATCCATTGCTCATAATTTGAGACTGTGGAATAATAATTTTTACCTTAATGTTTTTAGTCTCACCCCGTCGTCCAGTCATGCGACCGGACTAAAATTATGCTAATACATACAACATATTTTGAATGTTTCTGTTGGCATTCTCGCCCCGTCGAATGACGGGGTTGGATAACGGGGTCGTACCTGTCAGGTCGAATGACCTGATGACGGGGTGAAGAGACGTTTTATTTAGTCTAAGCTGAATAACAGCACGAACTTTGTCTATTCGTCTACGCTCTCAATTTATTGTTGCGCCTGAAGCACAGTGGCAATAAGCTCATCCCAGATGCTGTAAGGAATGGCGCCTTCAATCTTTCGGCCGTTAAAGAAAAAAGTTGGCGTGCCCGTAACTCCGGCTTCCCGACCCTTGGCCATGTCCTCGGCCACTTCGCCGGCGTTTTTTGCCGAAGCAAGGCATTGGTCAAATTCAGCGATGTCCAGCCCGACTTGAGCGGCGTAACTTTTGACCTTGTCCATATTTATGCCTTCTTGATTTTGAAAAACCTTGTCATGGAAAGCCCAAAATTTGCCCTGATCGGCGGCGCATTCGGCGGCCAGGTGGATGTCGGCCGCGCCCGGGTGCATTTCTTCAATCGGAAAATCCCGAAAAATAAATCTGACTTCATTGGGGTATTGAGCGGCAATGCCGCGAATAACCAAAGCCTCTTCGGCGCAATGCGGACACAGAAAATCAGCGAATTCAACGATGGTGATTGGCGCGTCCGGCGGGCCCATCTGCGGGTCGTCCGCGGTAATGACTTCAAAAAAAGGAATGACCATGGTTTGGCCGCTCCCTTCGTCATAATGAGTAAACTTTTCATCAAGTCTAATAATCGCCGGCCCCAATTCGCCGCTTTGAATTTTTTTATAATATGAATAGACTTTCCATCCAAAAAAACCGCCTCCCAAAACCACAACGCCAAGAATTATCAATAAAAATATTGCCCACCAATGAGCGTACCACGGGTGATAGGGCGTTTCCTCTTGGGGCGTCAGGCCGTATGGATTAAGCGGGTCTATGGGCATAGGCTAGAAAATAGAAACTAGAAATTATCCGCCCGAGGCGGATGCGCCTCTGGCGCAGAAAATAGAAAATGGGATGTTGAATATGATTCAAAAACTTGAAAAACGTCTACCCGTCCCCGGTGCGGCCGGTCTATACAAAATCTCATTATTATTATAACATTTTAAATAGGTATGAACAAAAGACAAGCCAAAACCAAAGCCGAGCGCCGCGAGCATAAAAAACGGCAAAAAATGAAAGTCAGAGGAAGCGGGGTGAAAGCGTTGAGAAAATTGATTATTGAAAAGTCAAAAAAAGGGTCATGACCCGAGTTTTTCTATAAAACTAAATATGAAAAATGAGATAAAATATAATAATCCCGAGGTTAGCCCGGAAAAAGAGCCGGAAATACACTTTGAAATTGCCAAAAAAGACGAGGAATTAAAAAATAAAGTAATGGACTTATTGCATGAATATCCAGAACATTTTGTTCACGAACTTTTCGAAGAAGCCGCAGAAAAAGACTTTGAAAATTCAGACATTATGGTGGCCTGCCAGGATGACGAAATTGTTGGCTGTCTGATGTTCAATAGAAAAATAAATGAATTTAATTGGCTGGCGGTGAGTAAAAAAATAAAAGAGCCAAAAACAGATATAGCAAGAAGACTTTTTGAAAGTTTTTATCCAACCATTGAACAAGGGACAGTTGTCCATTTTTTTGTAAACACAGAAGATGCATACATCCCGGGAAATAAATCGTTTTCTGGCAAAAACTTTGAAGCCGCTAGAAAATTATATCGTTCAATGGGGCTGGAATTAAAAAAGGAAAATATAGTTAAAAATAAATATGGGAGGGGATCGCATGCATATAAAGTAGCGTGGAAAATAGAAAATGACAAGTAAGTTTAATTATGATAATCAAAAAAATTCTTGGAGCTACCGAAGATGAAGTAAGAAACAAGAAATTTAATATTTTTCTGGGCATCAGTCTTGGAAATAAATATTTTACTAAATTTCGGATAAAAAAATACCTTGAGTGGGCGCTTGAGAACACAAAAGACAGCGTGCTCGTGTTAATCGCTGATGAGTTGCATGCTGTCAATTCTCAAGTTTTAAAAAATTACGATAAAGAAAAATCAATTAAACTCACGATAAAAGCTGGCGCCGATATTGCGAATTGTGTACAGAAAATAGTTAATTCTTTTCCAGAGGACAAACGGCAACTCATTAGAGTCATCCGCTGGGGAGAAATAACACAAGAATCCGGCTATAAAATATTACGAAGTAAAATCTACAATGAATTCAAAAAGAATAATGACTTCAAAGAATATATTTTAGAAATTGTAAAAACACATCTTGGAGAACATGCTCCAGATGAACCACTAAAAATAGAAAGTCTGGCCAGATATGTTTTGGACGAACTACCCTTGCTTTTAAATGGAGTCAGGTTTGAAGATCGGCATTACACGCTGCTGCCTTACCCCGGCTTATCTAAATTAGATGAGCTTGTATATGGCCTTCATCATAAGAAGATGTTCCCATCCTTATCGGAAGAATTAGGATTGATAACCAAGACGGTTATCGTCGAAGCATATGTTGAATAAACATGGTTCGGTGAACTCTCGCTCGCTTTTGGGCAATGCCTTGACCAAACCTTGTTTTTATGCTATAATTGTTCATATCTAAATTTACCCAATTTTATGCAACAAATATTCGGAATTATAGAAATTGTCATATCTATTATCCTCATTATAACAATTCTACTTCAGTCCCGCGGTTCAGGCCTGGGCGCGGCTTTTGGCGGCGAAGGCAATGTTTTTAGAACCAAACGGGGCATTGAAAAAACGCTTTTTACTCTGTCAATTATATTTGGCGCGTTATTTTTCCTCGTGGGTCTGGCCAATACAATATTGCCAACCCTGCTCAAATAAATTGTGGCTAAAAAAATATGGGGACGGATTTGGGTTCCATTTTCATGGATCGCCAAATTGCTATCCCCTCTCTTGAAAAAAATAATACCCAGACTTAAACGCAAACGGAGAAATGGCCAGCCCGGGCTGGAATTAGACCGTAAGCTTGTTTTTAAATTGCAAAAATCACGTATTCCCAGCTGGAAACAGTTTCGGCATATTTTTAAAGTTTTGAGCAAAAACGAAAAAATTATTTTGGCGGCCTGCGCCGTTCTTGTCATCGCCGCGGCCGGGGTCAGCGCGGGCAAATATTATTTTAGCCATCGCGTTCTCATGCCCAAACAGGGCGGAGAATATATTGAAGGCCTGGTCGGCGCGCCGCAATTCATCAACCCTCTTTATGCTCCATCGAACGACGTGGATATGGACTTAACCGGTCTCATTTATTCCGGCCTGTTGAAGATTGACGCGGACGGCCAAATCCAACCGGACCTGGCCGAGTCTTACGAAATTTCCGAGGACGGTAAAGTTTACATTTTTTATATAAAAGGCGACGCGCGCTGGCACGACGGCCTGGAGGTGACGGCCAATGACGTGGTTTACACGTTTGATTGCATCCTTAATCCGGATTATGCCAGTCCGCTCATCGTCAGTCTGCGCGGCACCTATGTTGAAGCGATTGACGATTTAACCGTAAAATTCACTTTGGAAGAACCGTTCGCCCCATTTTTGAGTACCCTCACCGTGGGCATACTGCCGCAGCATCTTTGGCAGGACATTCCGGCATCCAGCTTTCAGCTTGCCGAATTCAATCGAAAACCAATCGGTTCGGGGTATTATAAATTCAAATCTTTTATTAAAGACAAAAAGGGCGCTATCCACGCCTATAACCTGGAAAGGAATGACCGATATTACGGCCAGCTGCCCTATATCGATAATATCACTTTTAAATTTTATCCGACTTTCGAAGAGGGCATCGCCGCTTTGAACAACAAGAATATCCAGGGACTAAGCTATTTGCCCAAGGATCTTAAAGACCAGATTCGTGGACGCGGCGACCTTGCTTTTTACAATCCCCGGCTCACGCAATACACCGCCCTTTTCTTCAACCAAAAAAAACGAGCTGAATTGAAAAATTTAAATTACCGAAAAGTTTTGGCCTTGGCCACGAACAAAGAAGAGCTGGTAAATGACGTGCTCGGCGGTGAGGGCAGTGTTGTTCACGCCCCCATTCTGGAGGGACTTGTCGGCTGGCACTCGGATATTGCAAAATATGAATATAATCTGGATGAAGCCAATAAAATTTTGGACGAGGAGGACGATTGGAAATATTTGTCCGATGGCGACACCTTTCGCGCCAAGATGGTAAAAAAAGAAAATGAAGACGGAGAAGAAGTTGAAGAACGGCAGGATTTTACGCTGAACATCTCAACCATTGACACCGAGGAAAACGTTGCCGTGGCCGAGAAACTGCGCGACCAATGGGAGCGCGTAGGCATTAAAGTTGAAATCTTTACTTACAACCGGCTGGATCTGCAAAAAAATATCATTAAAAATTACGACTACGAGATCCTGCTTTACGGCGAAATCCTGGGGCATGATCCCGACCCTTATCCGTTCTGGCATTCGGCGCAAATCGCCCAGGGCTTGAACCTGGCGCAGCTTGCTGACCGCGATGTGGACAAGCTTCTGGAGGAAGCCCGGAGCACGACCAACGGAGAAGAGCGGCAGGAAAAATACGTGGAGTTTCAAAATATTTTGGCGGAAAATTTGGCGGCAATCTTTCTTTACGCGCCAACCTATACTTATCCGGTCAGCGAAAAAGTGAAGGGTATTGAATTTGCCAGAATTGTCTTGCCCGTGGATAGATTCTCCGGACTGCAAAATTGGTATATTAAAACGAAAAGAGCGTGGAAGTAAACAGTTAACAATTAACAGTTAATCGAGTTATATGAAAGTTAATTGTCAACTGTTAATTGTTAAATGTTAATAGGGGCAAGTGGCGAAATGGTATACCCCGCCATGCGACGGGGCAGGCGCGCTGGCTTAAAACTCTATTGCCGGGATGGTGAAATTGGTAGACACGCTGGCTTCAGGAGTCAGTGGGAGCAATCCCATGGGAGTTCGAGTCTCCCTCCCGGCACCAAAAATAAATTTAAAAAGCTAGAAAATATGGAGCGCAAAAATATGGAATACAATAAAGACGCTGAACCGAAAAATCTTGAATATATCAAAGATATTTCTTGGGACGAGGTATTTGAAAACTGGCGCCGGCGCGAAGGAACGCGCCAGGAATGACAAAGGATGGCGACCGAAGTTAAGGGCTGGCCGGACTGGGAAAGCTGGCGAAGCTATTCGGCTGATTTTATCAAAGCAAAAGAACGGGATTGGAAACTCTATGAAATCAAAGAACCCAATGAGGCTATTCCGAACTTTGTTATCGGACCGTGGCAAGGATGGCAGGAAAATTTTGAGCGGAAGAATGTGCAGACTTTTGAATATCTTGTAAAAAATTGCCGCGCCTGGGTTGAAAAAAACGGAAAGATTAATAAAATAAAAAACGACTTTCCGGAAATAAGCGAATTTATCGGCATTCTAATTAAAGAAACCGGCGAGATAGTGCTTTTTGAAGGCAGCCATCGCGCCGCGGCCATTGCTTTGGCTAAAGAGATGGGTCAGCCCATCCAATTTAAAAATAATCCAACCATTGCCATCGCGGAAATTTCTCGAGACGAAAGAGATTTGCTGGAAGAAAAGTTGAAACGCGGCACGCATGAAGAACTAGCGCAAAAAAAATAAAATCAAATTTAAAAATCTAAAAAGTTTACCCTCCGAAGCCCTCCCGATAGCGATCGGGGTTGGGGCGAAGGAGGGCTAACGAAACTAATAAGCTAAATTTATGGAGGCACAAAGTCTACAACAAGATAAAAAATACGGCCCAAGGAAAAGGCGCTTTGCCAAATCCCGGCCCGCGGCAAAAGCCCGATTGGAACGAGGGCCCCGGCTTAGGGTTATCCCGCTCGGCGGCTTGGAAGAAGTGGGCCGGAATTGCACGCTGATTGAATACGCAAACGACATTATTATCATTGACATGGGTTTGCAGTTCCCGGAAGAGGACATGCCGGGCATCGATTATATCATTCCCAATATCGCTTATCTCAAGGGCAGGGAAAAAAATATTCGCGGCGTGATCATCACCCATGGACATTATGACCACATCGGAGCAATCCCGCATCTCATACCCCGCCTCGGCAATCCGCCAATCTACAGCCTGCCGCTCACTAACGCAATTATTAAAAAACGGCAAGAAGATTTTAAAAAACAGGGGTTGAATCTGGTTAATTTAAAAATTGACGATATTCTGACCTTGGGCAGATTCAAGCTGGAGTTTTTCCGAGTCAATCATAATATCCCGGACTCTTTAGGCGTGGTCGTGCATTCACCGGCCGGCACAATTATTCATACCGGGGACTGGAAGCTTGACCACAATCCGGCCGATGACAAGCCGGCGGACTTGGGACGCATTGCCGAGATTGGCAAAAGAGGCGTTGTCGCGCTTCTCTCGGACAGCACCAATGCTTCACAGCTCGGCTCTCAAATATCAGAAACTGAAATTGGCACAAATCTTGAGCAAATCATTAAAGATGCTCCGGGCAGAATTATTATCGGCACATTCGCCTCGCTCCTTGTCCGCGTCAAACAAATAATTGAGACGGCCGAGAAACTTGGAAAGCGCGTGGCCATTGACGGTTATAGCATGAAAACGAATATAGATATCGCCAAACAGCTGGGTTATATAAGATTTAATCCAAGAACTTTAATTTCAGTTGACCAGGTTGAGAGCTACGCGCCGGATAAAATCATAATATTGTGCACCGGCGCCCAGGGCGAACAACGCGCCTCTCTCATGAGAGTCGCCAATGGCGAGCATCGCACGCTCTCTATCCGACCCGGCGATACGGTTGTATTCTCTTCTTCAGTCATTCCGGGAAATGAACGGACGATTCAAAGGCTCAAGGACACGCTGGCGCGCAAGGGCGCGGAGATTATTCATTACCAAATGATGGACGTGCATGCCGGCGGCCACGCAAAAAGCGAGGACGTGAAACTGATGATCCGCCTTGTCAACCCCCAATATTTTGTTCCGATTGAGGGCAACCATTATCTTCTGCGGCTTAATGCCAAGGTTGCTGAATCTATCGGCTTTAACCCGAGAAATATATTTGTCGCTGACAACGGCCAGGTCATGGAATTTTCAAAAAATACCGGTGTTCTCACGCAAAAAAGAGTTCCAACTGATTATGTTTTCGTTGACGGCCTTGGCGTTGGCGACATTTCCCAGATTGTTCTGCGCGACCGAAAGGTTCTGGCCGAGGACGGCATGGTCGTGGTCATCGCCACCATTGAAGCGAAGACCGGAAAGATCATCGGCAACCCTGATATTATTTCGCGCGGCTTTGTCTACATGAAGGGGAACAAAGGGCTGATTGAAGAGACAAGACATCGGGTTAAAAAAATCGTGCAAGACCGCGACCAAAAAAGCGCGGTTGACAATGATTATACGAAAAATAAAATCAGAAATGAGATCGGACAGTTTTTGTTCAGAAAAACCGAGCGAAGACCAATGATTTTACCGGTAGTGATTGAAGTATAGAGCGTAGCGCAAAAGGCGGTCCAATGACCGCTTTCGCATGGAGACCTGACTTTGGTCAGAGACCAAGGCAAGACGGACTTGCCAATAATGGTCTCGGGCTAAAGCCCGGCCTCCTTTTTAATACCGACGCCAATACCTATTTGAAATTCATCTGATTTTGTGATAATCTTATTTTATATGTCAAACGCAAAAAAAATCATCACCTCGGGCATCCAGCCGACCGGCGTGCTCCATCTTGGAAATTATTTGGGCGCGGTAAAAAACTGGATTGATTTGCAGGAAAAATTTGACTGTTATTATTTTATTGTTGATTATCATTCCTTGACCATACCTTTTGATCCTGAAAAAAAGACCGAGCAAACACTGGAGATTGCCAAAGACTTGGTCGCGCTCGGATTAACAAAGTGCAAATTATTTGTCCAGTCTCAAGTTCCGGAAGTGACCGAGCTTGCCTGGATTTTTAACACTATCACGCCGCTTGGCGAGCTTGAGCGCATGACTCAGTTCAAGGATAAATCCAAAGAACATAAAGATAATATAAATGCCGGACTTTTCACTTACCCGATTTTGCAAGCGGCGGACATATTGATTTACAAGGGTGAACTGGTGCCGGTTGGCGAGGATCAAGTACAGCATGTTGAGCTGACCCGCGAGATTGCTAAAAAATTCAATAAAAAATTCGGACAAACTTTCCCGGAAACCAAGCCGTATTTGACAAAAATTCCCCGGCTGAAAAGCCTGCAAGACCCGGCCAAAAAAATGAGTAAAAGCCTCGGGCCAAAACATTATGCGGGAATTTTCGAGGATGAAAAAACAATTCGTGAGAAATTCGCCAAAGCCGTGACCACGCCCCCGGGCATTGAAAATCTTGGTTTGATCACCGAGCTTCTGTCCGAGGGCAAAGAAAAATTTGACGCGAACAATTGCGCCAAGGCCAAAGAAAAACTTGCTGAGCTTTTCCTTAAATACTTCGCCACGGCGCGCGCCAAAAGAAAAATGATTCCGGATTCCGAGATTATGGATCTTCTCAAAACAAATGCGGATATAGTCCGGCCGATTGCAAAAAAATCAATGGCTGAGATAAGGGACAAGATTGGTTTGGTGAAAATATAAAAATAAATTAAAAATAGGCCCCGAATCAGGGACCTATTTTTTTTGCGTTATTTTGTCTTCATCACCCAAGTTCCGTCCCAATCCTTAGCAGGTGGTTGTTTTTTGTAAAATTCGCAGCGGGCAATTAAATTCTTGACCGCCAGGTCGTCTTGCGTCAAACGGGTTAATTTTTTAAGAATGTCCAAAGCCTTATCCCATTTTTTCTTTTGATAAAAAGCGAACGCGTCTTCGTAGAGCTCAATGACTTCTTTTTGTTTTGGCGCGAGGTTGGGCGCCAGACAAACCAGCTCGTAAATTTCAACGCCCTGCTTTTTGCCCTTGACCGCGACTCGGTCAAGCAGGCGCGTGATAAATTCATGGCCAAGCTCGGCTTTGGTAAATTTGGTAATCAATATCTGGGTGCCGTATTGCTTGTTCAAAGATTCGGTGCGCGAGGCCAGATTGACCGCGTCGCCGATTGCCGTGTAGTCAAATCTTTTTTCCGCGCCCATGTTGCCGACAATGACCGGACCGGTATTTAAGCCGATGCCAATTTTGATTTCACGGCCGCTCGGCCATTTTTTCTCACGGTTAAACTCATTGAGTTTCCCGATCATGCGCAAAGCCGACTTCGCGGCCACGACCGCGTGCATGGGTTCAACGAGCGGCGCTCCCCAAAAGGCCATAACCGCGTCGCCGATATATTTATCCAAAACCCCGTCCTCGCTAAGCACGATTTCCGTCATCTGGGTCAAATATTCATTCAAAAGACGGGTAAGCCCGCCCGGGTCAAGCCCCTCGGAAAGACTGGTAAAACCCCGAATATCGGAAAACATTATGGTGATGTTCTTTTCCTCCCCGCCGAGGGCGAGCTTTTTCGGATCTTTTAAAATCTCTTCAATTACCCGCGGCGAAAGATAAAACTCAAAGGCGCGGCGCACTTGCCGCTTTTCGCCTTCTTCGTACGCGTATCGATAAACGGCCAAAAAAACAAAGCACAGAGCCAGGGCAAGCGAGGGATAGAGAATGTTGAGCGAGTATCCGGCGTCAAAAACAATGACCGCGGTCAGAATGTATAAAATAAAAACCGCGGCGAACAGAATAACGCTCCATCGGGCGCGGAGGCGCGGCACGACCGTGCCCAGGCCGAGACAAAACGCGAAAATCAACAAAATGGTCACGGCCGCGGGAACTTGATTTAAAAAATCTTGATTTAGTATGGTTTGAATTAAATTGGCCTGCACTTCAATGCCGGGCATGGGCTCGCTTTTGGCCGTGGGCGTGAACCAGACATCATGGAGGTCGGGCGCGGTCGCGCCGACCAGAACGATTTTATTTTCAAGCTCGCTCGACTCAAAATCCGACGCGAATAAATCTCGCGCCGAAATATAATTAAAAGTCTTTGGCGCGCCTACATAATTTATGACCAACCTCTCAAAGTCATCGGTCGCCAAAATAATCTTTTCCCCTTGTGCCAGATCGGCGATTTTTGAGCCAAAAGACTGAATCATCCTCCCGGCTTGGTCAACCACCTTGACCGGTATTCTCCGAACAATGCCGTCCGAGTCGGGCGGCGTGTTGGCAAGACCGAGTTCGACAATTTGGGAAATTTCTTTTATTGGCGCGAGCGTTTCATGGGCGTAGAGGGGGCCGGACTGCCTGAAACGCGACGGAATCTCAAGCACGGCTTCCTGGGGAAGGACAACGGAAAAATCCTGCGCCAAACTTTGAATCAAAAATTCATCGCCATCCGCGGGTTCGGGAAAATTCACATCAATACCCAAGACCTTTGGCCGGGCTTGACCGACAAGACGAACCAGTTCGGCTGTTTTTTCCCTTGGCCAAGGCCAACGACCGATTTCTTGAAGACTGTCATCGTCAATCGCCACGATAACAATGTCGTCTCTTGGCTCGGCTCCTAAAAATAAATTATCCTCAAGACGCCATTCCCATGTCTCGAGTCCGCCGAACCAAAAAAACAGGGCAAGTAAAACCCCGACAAAAACACATATGGCAAGGCTCTTGAGATGGAGCCTTGATTTTTTCGTATTCAGATTTATTCCCATTTAGTATTCTCTGCTCACGGTCAGAGCAATGGAATCACCTTTTGTTATTCCGCCCTCACCGTAGGTCGCCGTAACCAGGGTTTGGCCGTCATACTGATAAGCAACGAAAGTGTGGCCGCTTATTTGACCGATTTCCGGATTGTTATGCGTGAAGCCGGTCTGGGAGCTCACGTCTTTGGTGCTGCCGTCGCTATAGCTTGCCTCAACAATAAGGGTTGATGATTCGCCGTAGCCCAAAACTAATTTGGTGGCCATTAACCTAATGCCCGTTAAAGTCACTTCCGGGGCATACTCCTTGACCGTCATGCCAAAGGTAACGGATTTTATTACTCCACCCGAACTATAAGTGGCTTGGATCTGGGCCGAACCGGCTACGCCGCCGGCGTGAAAAACGCGATTGGAGATTGTGCCAATATCTCCGAACATTTGCCATTGCGCGGCCGAGGTCACGTCTCCTGAAGTCTGGTCCGTGTAATAAGCCGTGGCCGTCAGGTCGGCCGAAGAATTTATGTAAACCGGATTGGGAAACGCTGAAGCGTTAAGCGATTGCAATACTTTTTCCGGCTCCGGCTCGGGCTCAGGTTCGGGTTCGGGCTCCTCAACCAGGGCCGGGACGTCATCTTCCGGCTCGGCCACGGCTTCTTCATCCGTCCCTTGTTCTTCAAGTTCAAGTTCGGGTTGATCCAGAGGTTCGCGTTCCACAGAATCAAGAAGCTGGGCCTGGCCTTGAATTGTTTCAAATATTTTCAAATCATAGGCGATTTTTTCAAGCAAAATATTTTTGTAATCAGAGTCAGCCAAGCCCTGCACTTCGCTCTTAAGATTTTCCAAACCCAATTTGGCCACATCTAAAATGTTGGTGATAAGTTCTTTTTGCCCGTTTTGATATTTCGCCAAACGCTGGGCTTCTCTCAAACGTTCTTCCAGGCCCATAAGCCGCCAATGCAATTTTCGCATGTCTGACACATTGCCGAGCGCGCCCAGATCTTCAATCCGCTGCTTCAGGCGATAAGCCTGGTCGGCGGGCAACACGTCAGCCAAAAAACCTTTGTACAAAAAAATAATATTGGGGAGAATGGCGCCAAGCATGTCGCTTTTTTCCACGCCGTCGGATTTTAACAAATTTTCAAACTGAACCAGCTCCTGTGTAGCCAGACCGGTTTTGCCTTGATGAGCCAGCTCGGCGATTTCGGCCAACCGTCTCGCCATGTACAGCTTTTTAAGATTTTCTTTTTTAACCTCGTCCTTGGTTATGGCCAGCCCGATTTTTTCGGCAAAATTCTGCAAGCCGAATAAAGACGAGTCCGGCAAACGATTGATGTATTTCCTCAATTGGTCGCGGCGCACCCCCTCTATCCTTTCTAAAAATTGCTCGTCGCTGACGCCGTTGTCGGAAAACCACTTGCTTTTCAATTTCTCCGAATTAATGGCCCCTGGTTTGAGCGCGAAAATATCAGGCAGTTCTTCGCCTTGTTTTAAATTTTTTATCGGCCCGATACCCAGGGAATTGCCCGCCTCAAGCTTGATTTTTCTCGGCTTGTCCGTAATAATTTCCCGCGTCTCGGACGAAAGAGAAAAAAGCGTCACGTCCACCAAGCTTTCAATAATATCCAGCTCGGTCACGCCGCGCTCGTCAACCGCGAGACTAAAAGCCGTGCCCCGAACCGTGGCCACCACGGTTGAAGTTTTTACTTCAAACTCGGAATCAAGGTCAAGTAGATTCAATATTCTGGACCACGCCCGTCCGAACACTAGCTCCACGCCCACATTCTGGTTTAAATAATCACTTGAATCTATTGAGAGCTGGCCAATGACAATCTCGGTGTTTTCATCAAGGCGCGTTACCGAAGTGTCGTAAAAAATCACGCTGGCTCCGGAATTTTCAAGCGTGCGCACGCGATCCCCGCTTTTAAGCCCTTGTCCGTCCTTTGCCTTTTGCCATGTGTCGCTCCCGGCCGGCCAGACTTCGGCAATGCCCTCATCGATCTGTAAAATCACCCGCGGATCGATGATATCGGGTGAAGCGGTCACCGACCTTATTTCATAAATCACAAAGCCGGTAATAACGATTAATAAAATGATTGCGAGTATTATAATTTTTTTCATAATCGAAATGAGTGAGGGAAATGGCCCCGATTTTATTGGGGACATTTCCGAGCGAATAAGATTGTATATTTTGTTATAATTTAAGCTTATTTGAACTATAATATTTTAGCATAGATTTATAAAGATGGGTAGGTAAAAAATAAAATTACTGCACCTTGACAAATCCGCTAAATTATGATATATTCATCATGTTCTTAGCAAGCTAGATGATTGTCCTCCTACGCTCTCACTGTGTGAGAGCTACGGAGGACAGGCCCACTAATCTATTATGTGGAGGGCTTGTCCTCCGAAGCTCGAGCCAGCCTGCCGTCCGGCAGGCGCAGCGAGAGCGTAGGAGGAAGGAAAGTCCGAACACCCCCTCACACCTTTTAAGCTTGTTTACTTTACTATGTACTATTTCTACGTCCTCAAAAGTAAAAGAGATAATGACCTTTATAGAGGGTTTACCAATAATCTCAAACGTAGATTGGATGAGCACAATACTGGTTTATCTAAATCTACCAAAGGACGTCGTCCATTCAAGTTGGTCTACTATGAAGCCTTCGCGTCAAAAAATGACGCAAAACGCCGAGAAAAACAAATGAAGCTAAACGGAAAAGCGTGGGGCCAACTAAAACGGCGAATTCAAAATAGTATTGAAGAAGCTTAAAAGGTGTGAGGGAAGTGGGTAGTCGGTAACGCCGACCGGAAAACAAAGACGAAATAGAAGTTCTCGAGACTTCTGCTTCTCTGAACTTTTCTAGGGAAAGTGCAACAGAAAATAAACAGCCTATGCTCTCACACCTTTTAGCCGATTGAAAAAACCCCCGCGGGGTCGACTAAAAGGTGTGAGAGCAGGCAATGGTGAAAACGTGAGCCCCGCCTTGTCGGGGATAGCTCTACTGGCGGTTGCTTGGCAGCCGACGGCGGGGTAAAGTAAGAGCTCACGCGTTTCTCGGCGCGAGTCGGGATCTGTGTAAACCCTACCCGGTGCAAGCGCAAATTAGGTAGCGCGCATGAGCCAGATGGCAACATCTGGCCTAGATAGATAATCATTCATCCTTCGCCCTTCGGGCTACGGATGACAGGCCCCCCCTTTTGGGACTTGTCCTCCGTAGCCCCGAGGGTGAAGGAGGACAGAATTCGGCTTATAGGCTTGCTCAGAACCTTAAAGGCACTCATTTTCTTTAATGGGTGTTTTTTTATTGAAGGGACGCCTGTTTTGTGCTAAACTTGGTATAAATAGTACAAAGTCTAAGGTCAAAAGTTAAAAATTGAGTTAAAAGTCCAAAATTGTCCTTATTCGCAACTGCCAAATATCGCTAGATAACTTTTAACTTTGGATTTTATTTTGAACTTTTGACTTTAAACTTTTAATAAATTCATCCTTATGAAACGAGTGGAGTTATTCTTCTCGGCCATCCTTGTTCCCCTGGACTTTTTCATGTTGCTCGCCGCCGCCGTGCTGACTTATTTTTTAAGATTTGAATCCGTGGTACAGGAATTTAGGCCGGTTATCTATGAAATACCGTTTAATGAATATTTCGCCACCAGCGCGATTATCGGCCTGGTCTGGCTGGTGTTTTTTGCTTTGGCCGGGCTTTATCAAATACGAAGGCGCCGCGTGACCAACGAGCTGGTCAGAATATTTTTGGCCTGTTCCACCGGTATTTTGGCGGTGATAGTTTTGATATTTTTCCAAAGAGAACTTTTTTCTTCGCGCTTCGTGGTGCTTGGGGTATGGGTTTTGAGTATTATTTTTGTGGCCGTGGCCCGGCTCATTGTCCGCTCCCTGCAACATTCTCTTTACCGCGCGCGCATCGGCTTGAAGCGCGTAGTTATCATCGGCTCGGATAAAACAACTGATGATATCATGCAGGTATTGAAATCAAACCCGGTCCTCGGTTACCGCGTGGTTAAAAATTTTGTTGACTTTTCTCCGGAGGTCAGGCAAGCTATTTTAAAATGCCACCAGAAAGAAAGGATTGACGAAATAATTCTGACCGACCCCAAGGCGTCCAAGGATTTGGCTCTGGGAATTTTAAATTTTGCTAATGAGAATAACATTACTTTTAAATACTCGGCCGACCTTTTCGCCACCCAAGCGACCAACATCGGCTTTGACACCTTGGCCGGCGTGCCCATCGTGGAAATGAAGCGCACCAAGCTGGAGGGCTGGGGAAAAATATTCAAACGCGGCTTTGACATTATTGCTTCGCTTATTCTGCTCATTCTTACTCTGCCGATAACCCTGCTTGCCGCCCTGGCCGTGCGCGTGGAATCGCGCGGTCCGATTTTCTTTAAAAATGAAAGGGTGGGCCAGCTGGGAGAAAAATTTTTCACTTTCAAGATAAGGTCGATGCGTCCGGAGGTTTCCATCGGCCCGCAGTTCGCCAACCAAAAAAAGGCCCTGGAGCTGGAACAAAGGCTTATCAAAGAAAAAGGCATTAAGCAGGGGCCGGTTTACAAAATCGCCGACGACCCGCGCGTCACCCGAGTAGGCAGGTTTATTAGAAAATACAGCCTTGACGAATTGCCACAATTCGTTAATGTACTTAGGGGAGACATGAGTCTGGTCGGGCCGCGGCCGCATCAGCCGAGGGAGGTTGAAAATTATAAAAAAGAGCACCGGCAGATTCTTCTGATCAGGCCGGGCATTACCGGGCTGGCCCAAATTTCCGGGCGCTCGGACCTGGAATTTGACGACGAGGCCAAGCTGGACATCTATTATATTGAACAGTGGTCTCCGTGGCTGGATCTTTGGATATTATTGAAGACGCCGTTTGTCGTACTGCAGCGGAGGGGCGTGTATTAAAAAAAGGAATAGCCTCGTTTTGGCGGGCGCCATAAAAAGGTTAAGCAATAGTTAAAAATAGTTAAGCGGTAGTCAGACAATGGCTCCATTCGCCATTCAAAATCCAGAATTCAAAATTGAGTCGAAATTCAAAAATCAAAATTCATAATTCTATATGAAGCTTGCCCTAATTCACGATTTTCTAACTCAAGACGGAGGGGCGGAAAAAGTGCTCAAGTCTTTTCAAGAGATTTGGCCGAAAGCACCGACATACGTGCTTTTTTATGACCGGGAAAAAATCAACCCGGAATTTTTAAAAACCGACCTTCGCACTTCATTCATTCAGAAAATGCCCGGCGGGGTGACTAAATATCAATGGTACCTGCCGCTCATGCCCCTGGCTACGGAACAGCACGACCTTCAGGATTTTGACCTGGTTCTTTCCAGCTCCACCCTGTTCGCCAAGGGCGCGCTCACCAATCCGCAAACCCTGCACATCTGCTACTGCCACACGCCGACAAGATTTTTGTGGAGCAACATGCACCAGTATATTGAAGATTTGAATTACAATCGCCTAATTAAAAAAATAATTCCTTTCGCTCTCAAGGATTTGCGGCAATGGGACATGGTTTCGGCGTCGCGGGTTGATAAATTCGTGGCCAATTCGGAAACCGTAAAAGACCGGATAAAAAAATACTACCGCCGGCCGAGCGATGTGATTTATCCGCCGGTCAAAACCAATGATTTTTATATTTCCAAGCCGGAAAATTATTTCCTGGCCGGCGGCCGGCTGGTCGGCTATAAAAGATTTGACATCATAGTCAAGGCCTTCAATCGGCTGGGCATGCCGCTTAAAATTTTCGGCCAAGGACCCATGTTTGAAAGGCTGCGGCGCCAAGCCAAGCCGAACATTGAATTTTTGGGAAATGTCACGGACAAGGAAAAAAGCGAACTTTTTTCCAAGTGCCTGGCGTTTTTAAATCCGCAGGTTGAAGATTTCGGCATTACCGCGATTGAGGCAATGGCGGCAGGCCGGCCGGTCATCGCTTACGCGGCCGGCGGCGCCTTGGAAACCGTGGTGCCCGGAAAAACCGGTGAATTTATGGATGAACAGTCTTGGGAGGAATTGGGCAATAAAATCATTCAGTTTGACCCGGAAAAATACAAGCCCGAGGTCATCAAGCGGCACGCGTCCCAGTTTGACGAGGCGCGCTTTAAGTCGCAAATCAAAGATTATGTTGATTTAAAGTGGCGAGAATTCGGTGAGAGAATTTAGCTTACTAGCTTATTAGCTTGTTAGGAGAATTGAAGGTCTAACTGTATATTCAGGTAATAATTTAATTGTTTGGTAAAATCCTCTAAGGGAAGAACAACAAAAAATGTAAAATAATAAATAAGACGACTATTAATCTTAAATCCTAAAAAGCTAACAAGCTAATGAAGCTCATTTATATACTTTCACCAGAGATGCTTCTTGCCATGATATAACCACGAACTATGAAAATAGGCATTGACATCAGATCACTGCAAGAAAAACACAAAAGCGGCGTTGGAGAATTCACTTACGAACTCCTGGGCGCGCTTTTTAAGATTGACGCGGAAAATGAATACCATCTTTTTTCAAACGCCCGGCGGCTTGTTCGCCCCTCGCTTCCGGACGCGGGCCAAGCCAAAATTTTTCACAAGCATTTTAATTTTCCGAACAAACTTTTGAATCTGGGATTTAAATTTCTAAACTGGCCCAAGATTGACAAGCTTGTCGGACAAAAATTAGATCTTTTCATTTTTCCAAATCTCAACTTTCACGCCCTTTCCTCCGGAATTAAAAAAATCTTGTTTGTTCACGATTTGAGCTTTGAAATCTATGGCCAATTTTACTCGCCCAAGGGCCGGCTCTGGCACAAGATGACTAATCCGAAAAAATTTCTCCGAACCGCCGACCAAATAATCGCGGTTTCAAAAAATACAAAAGACGATTTACAAAATTTATTTAAACTGGCACCGGAAAAAATCAAAGTGATCTATCCTGGCGTGAGCCGGGCTTATGAAAATTCGCCGCCCGAACAGGAAATCCAAAAAATCAAAACTAAATATTCCCTGCCCGATAAATTTATTCTTTACTTGGGCACGCTTGAACCAAGAAAAAATATCACCACTCTTGTCCGTGCCTTTGAAGAGATAAAACGGAAGACCGGCTTGGACCACAAACTTATCTTGGCTGGCGCGCGCGGATATAAATCCAAACAAATTCTAAAACAAGCGGCCAAATCAGAATTCGCAAACCAGATAAAATATATCGGCTACATTGAGGCGCAAGAAAAGCCGGCTCTTTATTCCATGGCCGCGCTTTTTGTTTATCCAAGCTATTACGAAGGATTTGGCTTTCCTCCGCTTGAAGCCCTCGCCTTGGGCACACCGACTATTGTAAGTTCTTCCGGCTCTTTGCCCGAAGTATTGGGAGAATATTGTCCAATACTTGTTAATCCGTATAACCAAGCCGAACTGGCCCTGGGTATGGAGAAAATGCTACAAAATCAAGAACTTGGGAAAAGCGCGCAGAATCAAACAGAAAATATTTTAACTAAATATTCTTGGGAAAAAACAGCTGAAGAACTTTTGCAAACCATCAACCAGACCGTGAGTTGAGCAATATATCTATCTAAAATTCTCCGCCAAAGGCGGATGCGCCTATGGCGCAAAAATTAAAAATTCAGAATTTAAAATTGAATCGAAATTCGAAATTCAAACTTTAAAATTCTTAATCAAAAAAGCCCCACTTAGGTAAGTGGGGGCTAGTCAAGAAAGTCTCGTGCGTACACTTCCCGGGTCAGCGCTTCAATATCCGCGTCTTCTTGTTTTGAGGGCGCGATTTTTATTTCGGTCAGAACTTCAAGCAGCTCCTGCTTTAAACCCTCCCAAGCTCGGGACGCGGCTTGGTCTTTGAGGCGCTTGAAGTCAACGTAATCCGATCTTAGGCCATGACTAACTTCCAGCTCGGCTTTAAAATTGATTACGCCGGGCTTGTCAACCATATCAACGATAACCGGGTCAAGCACGCGCGCTCGGTCATAGTACGTTTTTCTTTTTTCAAGAATGCTCCTTATGCGTTCACCCTTCACGGCCGAACAAACAATCAGGATGCCGTATATGGTGCAGTGTTTTTCGTCTTTTTGCTCTTTGATTTGCAGACTCGCTTTATGCGGGATTGTGAGCTCCTCCTTAAACGGTTTGTCTTGATTTTTTGCGCAATGTGAGTTAAAAGAACTATCCATTTTCACCTCCTTTGAAAATCGTTTTACCTTAGCATGGGAGCGGGGATTTGTCAAGGCCGCGGCGCGGCATTAAAGATGACGGGGCTGTATCAATAATAGAAACTGGAAATTGGAAAATGGAAACTGGGGCAAGCCTATCCTCAATTTCCAGTTTCTAATTTCTTCTACCAAGTTTACGATTAACTCCAAATACCTTGAACTATTATTCCAACTCTACTTTGCGCAAAAAAAGAAAGAGCCAGGAGGGCTCTTTTGAGATGGGGCTAAAGAACTATTGATTATTTTTTGGCTTTTGCCTTTTTGCGCTTACGGCGTTCACGAATGTAACAAGCTCCGCAGATAGGACCGTCCGGTGTGCGTTTTTTTACCGGCTTAACCTTATTGCAAAGAACACATTTTTCTTCGGGGGTTCGATAGCAATTCTTGCAAACTGGGCCATCTGAAGTGCGTTGCAATACTGGCCTAGTCTTGCCGCAACGAACACATTCTTCTTCAGGAGTCTGGTAGCAATTCTCACAGATAGGACCGTCCGGGGTGCGTTTTTTTACCGGCTTAACCTTATTGCAGTTTATGCATTCTTCTTCAGGTGGCTGGTAAGTTTCACGGTAACAGCCATTACAAACCGGGCCATCCGCTGTGCGTTGTGCTACTGGCTTGGTCTTACCGCAACGGACACATTCTTCTTCCGGAGGCTGGTAAGTTTTGTAATAACAACTCCTACAAACCGGGCCATCCGCTGTACGTTGCTCTACCGGTTTGATTTCACGGCAACGGATGCATTCTTCTTCAGGTGGCTGGTAAGTTTCACGGTAGCAATTCCGACAAATCGGGCCGTCCGGAGTGCGCTGTTTTACGATTTTGGTTTTGCCGCAACGGATACATTCTTCTTCCGGTGGCTGGTAGCATTTTTGGCAAATCGGGCCATCTGAGGTGTATTGTACTACTGGTTTAATTTCATGACAACGGACACATTCTTTTTTCGGGGGCTGGTAGCAATTCTCACAAATTGGGCCGTCCGGGGTGCGTTGATGCACTGGCTTAACTTTGTGGCAACGGATGCATTCTTCTTCAGGGGGCTGGTAGCAATTCTCACAAATTGGGCCGTCCGGGGTGCGCTGCACTACTGGTTTAATTTCGCGGCAACGGATGCATTCTTCTTCAGGGGGATGGTAGCAATTCTGACAGATTGGGCCGTCCGGGGTGCGGCAATGTACCGGTTTAACTTTGCCGCAGAGAACGCATTGTTCAAGCGCGGTATGATAACACTTTGTGCAAACCAGCCCACCATCAACACGCCGAAACCGGATCTCTTTTTTTTCATTGCAGATACAACAAATGTCCAGTCTTCCAACTTGAGCCATACCCGCACAATTGCGACACGCGAGCGCACCATCCTTATTGTAAAACCTCAACACTTGATAAGTGCTGCATACTGGGCACTTACCCTTGCTCTGGTGCCTGCCGCCGGGTTGCTCCCAGCGCGTGGGCTCGTGCATTCGCACGCAGTCTTCTGTTCCGCATACCGGGCAGATATGCCCGGGATTTTCATTTTTCTCCATGGCATACCTCCTCTGTTTGATTGTTAAGGAACGTCTAAATATAGCACGAGGGTGCGAGTTTGTCAAGCCCCAAATTTATGCTAAAATACCACCATGAAAATAGGCATTGACGCGAGGCTATTTGGCCCAAAAACCGCGGGTGGCGGTTTGGGGCGATATATACAGCAATTAATCACTCATTTGCAAAAACTGGACCATGAGAATGAGTATGTTTTATTTTTAAGAAAGAGCAATTGGGAAGAATTTAAAGAAACGCCAAACTTTAAAAAAGTCATGGCTGATTATCATTGGTACACGCTGGAGGAACAGATCAAGATGCCTCAAAAGGTGCGCGCGGAAAAATTGGACCTTATGCACTACCCTCACTTCAACGTGCCCATTATGGCGAGAACTCGGTTTATTATGACAATTCATGATTTGATTTTGCTGGAACATCCGACCACGCGCGCCACTACCTTAGGCCCGTTGAAATATAAATTAAAATTCGCTGGCTATAAAAAAGTAATTTCCCAAGGCTTGAGGCGGGCCAAAGAAATTATCGCGGTTTCCGAGTACACCAAGAAAAGCATTTTAAAATATTTTCCCAAAACCGTGGCGCAAAAAATTCATGTAATTCACGAGGCGGCCAGCGAGCTGGCGCAAGAAGACGCCACCGACCCGACAAAGGACATGGAATTTTTAAGCAGCCGCCAGATTAGGCGTCCTTTTTTGCTTTATGTGGGCAATTCTTATCCTCATAAAAATCTGGAGACACTGACCCGCGCCTTTCGAAAAATACTTGAGGCAAAACCGGATTTGCAGCTGGTGCTGGCCGGCCAGGAAAACTATTTTTCCAAGCGCGTGGAAAAAGACGCGCGCGAGCTTGGTCTCAAAGTTCCGGAGCAGGTAAATTTTACCGGCTTTATTCCGGATAAGGACCTGCCTAAACTTTTTCGCCAGGCAAGCCTTTATGTGTTCCCATCGCTTTTGGAAGGCTTTGGTTTGCCGCCGCTTGAAGCCATGAACTTCGGTTTACCTGTGGCCTCGTCAAATTCTTCATGCTTGCCCGAGACATTGGGCTCGGCGGCAATTTATTTTAATCCAAAGGATATTGACGACATGGCCGGCGCGATTATTCAGGGGCTGGATAACCAAGCTTTGCGCAAGACACTAATTAACGCGGGCAACCTTCAGCTTCAAAAATACAGCTGGGAAAAAATGGCCAAGGAGACGCTGGAAATATACAGACGAGCTTATTAGCTTGTTAGCTTATTAGCTTATTAGAAAAATTGAGAATCTGACCATATATCCATGTAATAATTTGATTGTTCAGTGAAATCCCATAAAGAAAAAACAATAAGCAAGACGACCGCCGTGCTAAATCCTAAAAAGCTAATCAGCTAAAAAGCCAAGAAGCTAATGAAGCTGATGCAGCTAAATTTTGTCTAATTTCAAGAAAAATGGTATAATTTTAGGGATTTTCAAGGAAAAAAATGCCTGCCAAAAAAACAAAGACAAATAAAAAAGTAAAAAAACTCAAGGCCAAAGCCGTAGTAAAAAAACGAACCAAAGCCAAGGTTCGTGCTTTTAGTAAAGCCAAGATAAAAACCGCGGCAAAACCCAAGGCCAAGGCTAAAATCAAAAGCAATGCCAAGGTTGTCAAGAAAAAACCGATTATTAAAAAAACAATTGTGGCGGCGCGGGTAAAACCAAAAACAAAGCCGCTTGAACCAAGAAAAATAATAAAGCCGGTGATTTGCCACGAACCCACGCCCGAAATAAGGATTCCCACCAAGAGCGTTGAGCTAAGCCAGGCCCTGATTCCCAAGAAAACGCACCACGACATTCCGGTAAAAATCGGCAGTGCGGCCAAATCTCCTTATGTGGTGGACATATATTATGAAAATCCGGCCCTTTCCCGGCTTGAGGCCATGGAAAGAACCAACCCGGCGGCCGCCTATGACATTGAACAAACCCTGCGGGGAATTAATCAGTCTTTGCGCGCGGATTTGATCGTGGCCGACCACGAGATTGACGCGCGGGAAATAGCCGATGACTTCAAGGCTGGCGAACTGCCTCATCCGTTTCATGAACTTTATCTGGTTGGCGTGGCCGAAGCCCTGGGCATGGGGCTTTGCAAGCTTCAGCAGGGCTTGATCTGGCCGTTTTCCAAATTCAAGCGCTTTGTTCCGGCTTTCGTTGACAGTCCGTTAAAAAAAATTACCACGCCCATAACCATTGAGCCGCCGCGCGGCTGGATTCGCGCGCTCGCCTCCTTGGCCGGCTTGGGGCTTGTTTTTATCCTGCCTTTTCAAGGATACACTTTTTACAAAGACATGAGGCAGAACAAGGCGGAAATTGAGGGATACGCCGAGCAGACAAAAAATCTTTTGCAGGGCCTGGCCCAGGCCCAAGACTTGGACCAAGTTCTGTCCGGACTGGCCCAGGCCGAACAAAATATCACCTTAGCGCAAAATGAGCTTAATCAAATAAATAATGTGGTTTTGGAAATCGCGAGCATTATTCCCAAGGCCGGCAAAAAAGTAAAAACCGCGGAGGCGCTACTTTCCATGGGCGACGAACTGGTTGACGCGACCACGCTTATCACCAAGGGCCTGCAAAATCTTCTTGATAAAGACGCCAGCCTTATTGTCAGAATTGACGCGATGCTCTCATATTTGGAGCAGGCAAAACCGGCGATTCTAAAAGCCCAGACCCGGTCAGGGGAAGTGGACGCGGCCAGCCTGGGCGCGGAATATGAAAAAAGTTTTAATTTGATTTCAGACAATCTGACCTATCTTAGCCAGGGCCTTGATGACTTTATCGCGCTCGGCAAAACACTTGAGCAGGTGCTGGGCAAAGACCGGGAGCAGAGATATCTTTTTATTTTTGAAAATAACAATGAGATGCGGGCGACCGGCGGTTTTATGGGCTCGTTCGCCCTGATTGACATTGACCGCGGCGAGATAAAAACGATTGAGGTGCCGGGCGGCGGTACTTATGACATGCAGGGAAGCTTGGACACGGATGTTTTCGCGCCCGAGCCGCTTCGGCTTATCGCCGAGCGCTGGGAACTGCAGGACGCGAATTGGTTTTCCGATTTCCCGACTTCGGCGCGAAAAATAACTTGGTTTTACGAACACTCGGGCGGAGCCACGCCGGACGGCGTAGTTGTGGTGACCGCGACCTTTATGGAGCGCCTGCTGGAAATATTCGGGCCGGTGGACATGCCCGAATACGGACGCACTTTTTCGGCGGACAATTTCATTGAAGAAGTACAAAAAATCGTTGAACTTGAATATGACAAAGAAGAAAACAAGCCGAAAAAAGTTATCGGCGAACTGACGCCGATTATTCTGCAGAGGTTATTGCACGCTGACCGCGAACAGCTCGTCGCCACCATGGCCGCGCTTGAGGGCGCGCTCCGCGAAAAACAGATTTTAATATACCATCAGAACGATGAGGTGATGAGCCAGCTGGATAAGCAGGATTGGACCGGCCGGATTAAGCAGACGGACGGCGACTATCTCATGGTCGTGAACACGAACATCGCCGGCGGAAAAACCGACGGCGTGATTGACCAACGGGTTGACCTGGATACGAAAATTTCCGATAGCGGCGAAATTATGAATACTCTAAAAATAACCCGAACGCATATGGGCGTAAAAAATCAGGGATTCTCCGGCGTGAACAATGTGAATTATCTGCGCGTTTACGTGCCCAAGGGCGCCGAACTTCTCACGGCTGACGGGTTCAGCCCGCCGGATGAAGAGCTTTTTGACGAACCGGTTGCCGGTTCGGTCGTTGACCCGGATTTGGCCGAGATTGAAGGCACTTGGGGATTTCATCATTCCGGCGTCAAGGTGAATAACGAATTTGGTAAAACCGTGTTTGGCGCCTGGACGCAAACCAAGCCGGGCGAGCAAACCGTGGTGGAATTTAGATACCGCCTGCCTTTCCGCCTGGAAACTCAAGAACCGCAAGACTTTGTGTCTTTGATAAAAGAAAAGCTGGGTTTTCCGACAACCCGAGTCTACAGCCTTTTCTGGCAAAAGCAGGCCGGCGCCAAGCAGACCGCGTTCAATCAGAATATCGCGCTCGCGCCAACCTTTGAAAAATTATGGGCCAACGCGCCCGAGCTTCTGACCGGCGGGGTTTCCCAAAATCTTGCGAACGATGTATTTTATGCTCTGCTCTTGGAGAAACGACTCAACCTTTAGTCGAGGGATGATGGGCTTTCTCTAGAGTATAAAGTACAAAGCAATCTACGAAATTACGAATTTTTTACGAATATACGAATATTTTTCCGTATACGCATACTAGCATTCACCATGAATTTGTATATTCATATCGTATTCATAATTTCGTAGATCACCCCTCATCACGCTTTATCTTAAATTATGAAAAGCAAAAATAAAAAAAATACCAAACAGCCAGAAAAAGAAACGCCTCGGGAAGAGACCGGGGAGGAACAGTCTGGCCAAGAAAAAATCATCAAGAAAACGCTCAAGAGGCTGAGGGGCAAAGAACCGAAAGAAACAATCGGCGAGAAGCTGAAAGAAATCTACGAGGAAGGCGGAAAAATTCCCGATATGAGCCGCCTTGAACGCCGCAGAAAACGCTGGTGGCTGGTGAGTATTTTTATTTTATTATTTTTGAGCTCAATCGCCGCGGCCGTCTACGCCGGCTGGGTTTTTTGGAAGCCCTGGGAAAAACCGCAATCCCAAGGCCTTAATCTGGAAATCTTAGGCCCGACCCAAGTGGTGAATGGCGAGCCCATAATCTACAATATTAAATACCAAAATCTGGACGACGTGCCCATGGCTAATCTTGAAATTCAGGCAAATTTACCGCAAGAGCTTGTCGTGCTTGAACTCACGCCCGAACCCACCAAACAAAATAATACTTGGAGCCTGGGGAGTCTGTCGCCGGGCCAAGATGGGGAAATAAAATTAAAAATTTATTTTCAGGGTGAAATAAAAAATTCCCTTAATCTCCAAGCTTTAGCAACATACCGGCCAGCCAACTTTAGTTCGGATTTCCAAGAAATAGAGACGTTGAGTGTTTTTGCGAAAGAAAGCCTGGTCGACCTTGAGGCAAGCGGCCCGTCCAAGGCCATCCCGGGCGAGGACGTGGAATATGAAGTCAAATTCAAAAACACGAGTGAATATGAATATACGGATATGGAAATCCAAGCGGTTTATCCGGACAGCTTTATTTATATTTCAAGCGAGCCGGCGCCGCTCGGTGAAGCACAGTCATCCGACGTACCGCAGGCGACCAATCGCTGGATTTTCGAAAAATTCGCAACCGACACCGAAGAAATAATTAAAATAAGGGGTAATTTTTCTTCGCAAGGACAGGGCTTGCAAAACCTGACATTCAAAGTCGGCTTTAATAAAAATAATCATTTCAACCTTCAAAAAGAAAAGACGACGCAAACCGAGGTTCTGGCCGGAGATCTGGTACTGCATCTTTTTATAAACGGCTCGGAGACCAACCAAAATATTAATTTCGGGGAAAATCTTAGATTCTCGCTCACCTATGACAACACAAGCGGCGAAGAAATGGAAAACGTCGAGCTCAAGGTGCATGTTGAATCCGACCTGGTCGACTCGGGAGAACTCGTCAACTGGGACGCCCTCAATTTACCCGATGACCTCCCGGCGCAAGTAAGCGGCGAAACCATCGTTTGGAGCAAAGATAGTTTGGAGAGTTTGGAAAAAATAGAAAAAAACGCCGAAGGCGTTATTGATTTTTCCATGCCCGTGGTTTCGGCGCCGTTGTCTTCGCTTGATGGCGCTTATGAAATTAATATCTGGGCCGAAGCCAGGGTTGATAAAATCGGCGATATGGCCGCCGGGCGCGAGATTCAAACCACGCCGGTCACTTTTGCCGTTAATACGGACCTTGATTTTCAGACAATCGGCCGATATTTTAACGAGGACGGCGAAGCGCTTGGATTTGGTCCCCTGCCGCCTCGAGTGGGTGAGACGACCGGATATCATATTTTTTGGACAATTACGAATTCTTTACACGAAATACAAAATATCAGAGTCACGACCGAACTTCCACAGGACGTCGCCTGGACCGGAAGAACGGACGTGTCGGCCGGAGACCTGGAATACAATGAGGAAACCCGACTGGTAACTTGGTTAATAAACCGCTTGCCCACTTCAATTAAAGACATTACCGTGAGCTTTGAAGTAAGCGTCAAGCCGGATGAAGACGACTTGGGCACGTTCGTGAATCTGACAACGCAAAACAACATTGAAGCGCAGGACCAAAAAACCGGCGACACCCTGCTTCTCTCGCGAGAGCCGATTCTCACGGATTTGCCATTTGACGACTTGGCCAAGGGCAAGGGCGTGGTGGTTGAGAGCGAGGAATAAAGCAATCCGGCATCAAAAAATTTTTAACGCAACCTAAAAGACGAGGCAAGAAAGCCTCGTCTTTTTTATATATAATTCAACAATCCTCAAATCGCGGTCGCCTCATTTGGCGTGGGAATGGCTGATTCTACGGATGACTTGCTATAATCGCCGGAAAAATTTATGTCCGCGCCAAAACCGGAAAATATTCTAAAAAATACTTCAGGCACGGCAATAATGTCCATCTCCCAGTCTGCGCCGTAAAGAGATTGGGCGACCGAAGAACTGGTGATGTGGCGCAGATTCAAACTCTGGTCAACCGCGTAAACATGCGGGTCAATCACGCGAAACGGCACATCCATGTTCACGAACTGAACCAAGTATGTTCCGGGCTTGGGCACGACATTGCCGCCGAGCGCCACGTCAACCACTTGGGAGTCGGTCACGGTCTTAATGCCGGAATAATCCGAATACCATGAAAAATAAACCGCCTCAGTGGGAAAAATATATCTTTTCCCGTCCGTGCCGTAATAATAAACCGTGCTGCCGCTGCTTTTAAAGCGGTCGCCTGGGCTTAAAGTTGTGCCTCCTGAAATAAACGTAACTGCCGCGGTTTGAGTGATGGTTGTGCCGTCGGCAATCGCGGTCAAAGTTGCACTGCCCGTAGTGCTGGAGCGGACCTGAAAGCTTGCTTTGCCGTCGGCACCGGTTGTTCCTGAAACAATAGAGATGGTGTCGGTCGCGCCGCGGCTTGAACTCAAAGTAACGGTTTTTCCGGATATTGGATTGCTTGAACCATCGTTCACGGTCACGGTAATTGTGGAGTATGAACTGCCGTCAGCCGTAACTGAAGCAGGAGAAGCGCTGACCGTGGACAAGGAGGCCGAGACCACGCCGGCCGGCGCGCCTTCAGTCGTAAATGTCCACGGGTTGGGCACGGGCGCTCCGCCGCCCGAAGGTATGATTATATCGTTGCTGCCCCCATCGGTGCCTTCAACCCGAGCTTCAATAAGAGTGCCGTATGGAAAAGTGGCATTTTGATAAGTGAAATTTTGATAATCTGATGTTACCGCGGTCCCACCGCTCGGTACGGGAGAAAAACTTAAATTAAATGTACCGGGCTGAACCGGTTCGGAAAGATTGAACTGGATGGTCGGCGTTTGATTGACCGCGGTGGCTCCGTTGGCCGGCGAGCTGGACATGAGTAATGGTGGCGCGCCGTCAAAAACTGTAAACTCAAAAAAACTCAATCCGTTGCCCAGTCCGTCCAGTACATTGGGCATCATGACCATGTTGTATCTTATCTGCGGACTGGTTGCGCCGCCGGTTACGCCAGCTATTCCGGTGGTCTGAATAATCAATCCGTCAGTCGCCGAATAGGTTATGTTGGTTTCATCGCCCAACCCCACGGTGCCGGCGTTGGTCACGGTCCAGTCGGGGTCCGAATAATTAACCACTATGCCATTTTCTTGAGTCAGCCTCACGGTCACGCGGTCAACCTGCCCGTTGCCGTCAGTGTCCTCAAACTGCGCTCCTTTTTCAATCGGCACGGGCGCGGCGTCGTCAAGCAAGGGCAGGCTTGATTGATTTTGCAGGTAGCAGCACACCGGGGTGCCAGCCACGCGGTTGCCGTTATTGACATAGCTGATTTCCGGCTCCGTGCTCCCGCCAGTTACGTCAGGGCTTGCTGAAACGTTTAAATAAAAAAAATTCTGCGTGCCGTCGCACGCGCCGGTAATGCCGGACGGCGTATTGATTCCAATGTCGCCGGCCACGGCAATGGCCCAGTCGCTGGCGTCAAAATCACATTGGCTCACATTCTGGTCAAAAGTTATTTTAATGCGGTCAATTCTGCCATTATAATCCGTGTCCTGATATTCAGCCGCGGTCATAACCGGGTCGGCCAAACAAATGCAGATTGCGCCGGCTGGCTGTATCATGGCAAGGCTCGCGACAAAAGTTATGCCCAAGCCAAGCAAGGAAATTTTTAATATTTTTTTCATAGATTTTGTTATTAATTTTTAAAATTTAATGAACTGCTGCGTTATCGGGCGAAGCCATGCTGGTCAAAGTGCCGGAAAGGTCATAGTCTCCTGAAGAGCTGAGCTCTGAACCAAAACCGCCGACATAATCAATGAAAAAAACTTCAGGAACCGGAATAATGTCTGACTCCCAGTCGGTGCCGTAAATTGATTGGGCAACCGAAGAACTGGCCACATGTCTGAGGCCCAGATTCGCGTCAACCGCATAAACCTTGGGGTCAATTACCCGGAATGGCACTTCCATATTCACAAACTGCACTAAATATGTTCCCGGTTCGGCAACGATGTTTCCGCCGAGCGGGACATCGGCAATCTCGGAATCATTAATTGTTTTTATGCCCGAATAATCCGAGTACCATGAAAAATACACCGCCTCGGTGGAAAAAATATAGCGCTTGCCGTCGGAAGCGTAAAAATACACGGTCGTGCCGCTACCCTTAAAGCGGTCGCCGCTAATCAGCGTGGCCGCGTCAGCCACCGGTCCATGGAAAATAAAAAAACCTGCCGCGAAAATCATAATGACGATAACGGGCAGTATGAACCTGAGATAATTTTTTAATAATGAAGGCATAGATCTTGCTTAAAGATTAATTAAATCTATTAAAATAATACCATAAAATTTTTAAAAAGAAAAATGAGCGCAATCTTGGGCTCATTTTTTTAATTTAAAGTAAACCACGCCTGGCTTACATGTGCTCGGTATGCTCTCTGGTTTCGTTATCCTGCGCAATTTTTTGTAAAACTTGTTCGCTATCCGCGCCAAGTATGGCGCATAATCCCAAGCAATAGACCATCATATCCCCGACCGCGTCAATAATCTCATCTTTGTTGCTAATTTCTTTGGCCGGTTTTTTATCGCTATTCTTGTACGCCCGGGCCAGCTCGCCCAGCTCCTCGGTCATTAAAATAATTTCTTTTCCAATGTCCGTGGTATTAAAACCTCGATTAACTTTATTTTGATAAATTTGTTGTTGCAGTTTTTGCAATTCCATAAATATTTTTAATAAATTATCTGACGCGCTCATTTTGGTTGATGCCTGCCAAAGCCAATGCCCTCGCCAGGATTCGAACCTGGAATTGCAGTTCCGAAGACTGCCGTGATATCCATTTCACTACAAGGGCATGGGCATTGGCACACGGGCGCGTTTTTTCAGACTATACCATGAGCTTAACGAAAAATCAATCCCTTTTGGCGAGGGTTTGACAAAATCGCGGCGCTTGGCTAAAATGGACATAACTTTGTTCTTATAAAAACCAACAAAACAAAAGGAGGAAAAATGAGCGAGCAATACTGGACGGAGCAATACACGAGACAGGCGGCGCTTTTTATTCATGACGGCAATCCAAAGCGGCCCCATGCCCTGCTTACCTCGGGAAAACACTCAAGTGGTTTTTTTGACTCCACGCACATTACCCAAAACCCCGAACTACTTAACTCGGCTTGTCGGGACCTGCTCCAAAAGATGGCCGAGGAAATGCACGAATCGAATGAAATGTTGGCCCAAGCGCGATGGGTCGTGGGTTCGGCCATGGGCGCGGTGAACATCGCTTATCAAGCGGCCAAGCTTCAGCAATGCCTTTCCGCGTTTACCGAACCTGCCGAACAAGGCGGCGAGAAAAAGATGATTCTCAAGCGCTTTAACATCCGGCGCGGAGATCGCGTGCTCGTGGTGGAAGATGTCATGACCACGGGCGGCACCACACTCAAGACCCTGAACGCGCTCATTGAGCGGGGCGCGGATATTCTGCCGGTTATTGGCGTGCTGGTGAACCGTTCGGACAAAGATGTTCTCAAGGACTGGCGCATTGCCTCGCTCATCCATAGACCCATGCCCATGTGGGAACCGGATGAGTGCCCACTTTGCAAACAGGGCTCGAAAGCAATCCGTCCCAAGGGAAGAAACTGGGGCAAACTGACGGCCGCTTATTAAAAATCCTCTTTCCGTGGCACATCCCCTTCGGGGGATTTTTTTATTAAACAAAAAATGAATAAAGACGGGCGCGAGCCCGTCCGTAAAATCCTAAATTGATTTTCATGGAATAATTATTTCAAGCCCTCTTCAATAACATAAGTGCTGGCAATCTCTTCGGTAATAAGTCCCTGCCCAATCAGCTCCCTAAGATCTTGAGCCAGGGTGGTCATGCCTTGGGCCGCGCTGGTCTGGATCACGCTTTTTATCTGCGGCACTTTGTTTTCACGGATCAGATTGGCGATGGCCGGTGTATTTGTCATGATTTCGCGCGCGGCAATGCGCCCGCCGCCGACGCGCGGCAAAAGCTGCTGTGAAAGAACGCCGCGCAAGGTCAAAGCGACCTGAAGCCGGATCTGCGTCTGCTGATGGGGCGGAAAAACATCTATCAATCTGTCCACCGTTTGGGCGGCGCTATAGGTATGCACCGTGGCCAAAACAAGATGACCGGTTTCGGCCAAGGTCAAGGACGTGGCAATTGATTCAAGGTCGCGCATTTCTCCTACCATGATAACATCCGGATCTTGACGAAGCACGTGCTTCAATCCTTGGGCAAAAGTTACCATGTCCGAATGCAATTGGCGCTGTTCAATAACGCAGTTTTTTGATTTAAATAAAAACTCAATCGGATCTTCAAGCGTGACAATATGGGCGTTCCTTTCTTGATTAATAAGATTTATCATGGCGGCCAATGTGGTGGATTTTCCCGAACCGGTCGGTCCGGTGACGAGAACAATACCATGAGGAAGCCTGGTCATTTCATAGGCGGACTCCGGAAGCATGATGTCCTCCATGCTTGGTATCTTCTCGGGAATGGCGCGCGCGGCCAAAGCCAGGTTATTTTTTTCATAGTGCACGTTGACGCGAAAGCGTCCCCCGGAAATCTGATAAGCGAAATCAATATCTTTTTCTCGCTCAAGTATGGTGGCCTGCTCTTTGGTCAGAATGGAATAAATGAGCTCGGACACGTCTTTCGGCTGAAGCAATGGTTCCTTTTCCACCCGAAATAGAGTTCCATCAATACGGACAACCGGCTTGTTATTGACCACCAAATGCAAATCCGAGCCTCCTTTGGAGATGACAAAATCCAACAATGCTTTCATGGAGAGCGAACTTGGGTTGATTTTTTCTTCTGGCATAGGTGTTTAAAAATATAAAATTATAAAAATAGATTAAATTTGGAGATACTTGACTTTGAATGGCGCGATTGCTTAACCCCGTTTAGGATTTGGAATTTAAGTCACGCCCATCCTTTTTCTTCAAGCCCGGCTTTGGCCGCCTCTATCTGCGCTTCTTGCTTAGAGGTGCCCTCGCCCACGGCGATCATGTCCTCCTCAATGAAAACGCCGACACGAAATTTTTTCTCATGATCGGGCCCGGACTCGGACAGGACTTTATAATTTGGCGTGGCGCCGAATTGATCTTGGGATATTTCTTGAAATCGGCTCTTTGGGTCAAGATAAAGCTTTTCTTCAATTATCGTGGGCAATTTATGCAGAATAAACTTTTTAATAAATTTCTCAATCACTTTTGTGCCTTGATCCAAATATATGGCACCGATCAGAGCCTCGACCGCATTCGCCAATATGTACAGCCTCGCCTTTGAATGATCGTCTTTTTGTTCTCCCCGACTCAAATAAAGAAAATCTTCAATGCCTGTTTCGTGCGCCACGGTTGAAAGCATGTGCGCGTTAACCAAGGCGGCGCGCCAATTGGTGAGCTCACCCTCGGGGTTATTGTAATTTTTGTACAAATGCTCGGTAACCACTATTTCCAGAACTGCGTCACCCAAAAATTCCAACCGTTCATTGTGCTCCAGCTCAAAGTCCGGATGCTCGTTAAGATACGAACGGTGGGTCATGGCTTGGCGTAAAAGATCAATGCTTTTGAATTTGACGTCAAGCAGTTTTTCTAATTTTGAAAAATCTTTTTCCGACATATTTTTTCCTAACCACGCCCCATGAGAAAAAATGGAATTTCATTTTGGCTCGTGGGGATTGGCCGGCAGTTAAGGAATAAAATTACTAAATTTTATGATTGGGCATTTTTTATGCTTCAACTAATTTCTGATGGCCGCGGCTGGAAACTGGAAGTTATGGGGACATCTCGGGATTCTAATTTCCAATTTCTATTTTCCAATTTCCTTTAATAATTATATAACCAACTAAATTAAAGGGCTACACATCCTGCCCTCTCCCCTTGCCCCCTTTGTTTTCTCCTTCGGCGGGCCGGGCTTTGTCTATTTCTTTTTCCTCGCCGGCTTCCAACATTTCGCGATAAATCGCTCCCAAGACGCCGTTAACAAACTTGCCCGACGACTCGCCGCCAAAAGTTTTGGCAAGCTCAATGGACTCGTTTATCGCCACCTTGGAGGGGATATTGGGCGAGAATTTTAGTTCAAAAATACCTAACCGCAAAATATTGCGATCAACCGTGGTAATCTGTTCGAGGGGCCATTCGGGCGCGTGTTTTTTTATCAGGGCGTCAGTCTCTTTTTGATTTTTTATCACGCCTTCGGTCAATTCCTTGATAAATCCCTTGTCGTCAAATTCCGGGGCAAATTCTTTCTTATTGCGCTTGAGAATTTCCTCCATGCCGGGTTCGTGCCCCGAAGTTTTTAAAAAATCCCATTGATAGAGCGACTGCATGGCGATGGCTCTTGCCAAATGACGGTTAGACATATTTATATTAATTGTTATATTGCTCTATTATCCTATTGTTACATTGTTCTATTGCTTGTCCCAGAATTCCCGCCGTAGGCGGGATACTTCAGAGCGTACCATCGCTACCTAACGATTGCTTAACTACGCTTAACCATTGCTTTACTATTTCTTTTTTCCTTATTTCTTTTTTCCTTTTTCCCCTTTTCCCTTTTCTTCTTTCGCCTTAGCCTTTTCCTCTTTTTCCAATTGTTTTAGTTTCTTGGCCTCAACCTCAATAACCTGCCGACCGCGATAATAGCCGCAAAACTCACATGCCTGATGCGGCATGGCCGCCTGTCCGCAATGAGCGCACTTGTTTAGATTTGCCCCCTTGAGAGCGAAGTGCGACGCCCTTCTCCTTCCTTGAGACTTTGTCCTCCGTTTCTTTTGAACCATATTGCTAATTCATTATTTATTATATCAAAATTTTATACTTTTGTTTGCTAAACCAAGCTCACGCTCGCCACTTTGTCTTTGGTATTTTTGAAACGCATCACCCTAACTCCTTGAGTGGAGCGACCCAACGAAGGCATGCTGCCAAAAGGCATGCGGATAACTTGGCCTCTGGACGAGATTATCAGAAGGTCCCTTTCTTCGTCCGTGCCGACGATAAAGGCGCTGATAATCTTGCCGTTCTTTGAGGTGATTTTCGCGGTCTTAATTCCCGAACCGCCGCGGCTTTGCAGACGGTACTGCTCAAGATTACTTCTTTTCCCAAGACCAAACTCGGTAATGATGGCGAGTTCAAATTTCCCTTTACTGACCAAGCTTGGGTCAACCACGTCTATGCCGATAACCTCATCATTGCGCTTCAATCTAATGCCGCGCACGCCGGCGGCGGCTCGGCCCATGGCTCTTACCTGTTTTTCAGAAAACTGAATGGCCTGGCCGTCGGCCGTGATAAGAATGATGTTATCTTTGCCGCTGGAAGGCTTAACCCATTCAAGATAGTCATCGGTTTTTAATTTTATGGCAATAAGGCCGGAACGGCGCACTTTCCCGAAATCCTGAATATCAACTTTCTTGATTAAGCCTTTTCTGGTTGCCATGACCAAATATTTTAAATCTTTCAGGTCGTCAAGCGGCAGACAGGCGGAAACCTTTTCTCCGGGCGCGAGCTGTAAGAAGTTAACCATGGCCTGGCCCTTGGTTACTCGGGTGGTCTGCGGCACATCATAAGCCTTGAGCTGAAAAACGCGACCCCGGGTCGTAAAAAACAAAAGGTCTGAGTGGGTGGTCGTACTGAAAAAAAGTTCAACAACGTCTTCCTCTTTGGTGGTGAGACCGGTGACGCCTTTGCCGCCCCGAGTCTGGGTTCGAAAGGTATCCGGCGGCAGTCTTTTAATATAGCCGTCGTGCGTAAGCATGACAATGGTGGCCTCTTTCGGGATCAGATCTTCCACTTTGAATTCTTCCACTCCATGCGGCACAATTTCGGTCCGGCGTTCATCGCCGTATTTTTCCTTTATGACGGCAAGTTCTTTCTTAACAAAGCCAAGCATCTTTTTTCTGGATTTTAAAAGTTCTTCCAGGTCCTTGATAAGTTTTAGTTTATCCTTGAGCTCTTGCTCCACTTTCAATCTTTCCAAACCAGCCAATTGTTGTAGCTTCATTTCCAAGATGGCGATGGATTGCACTTCGGTCAGTTTGAACTTTTTGATCAAATTAATTTTTGCCTGATCCTTATCTTTTGATTTTTTTATGGTGTTTATGACCTGGTCAATCTTGGCAAGGGCGATTTTTAAACCCTTGAGAATATGCGCTCTTTCTTCAGCTCTCTCCAGCTCAAACTCGGCTCTTCGCCTAACAATTACCTCTCGATGCTTTACATACTCTTCAAGAATCATCTTCAAGGTTAAAATCCTCGGCTGGATGCCGTCAACCAAGGCGAGCATATTGATATGGAAAGTTTCCTGCAGCTGGGTCAATTTAAAAAGCCGGTTTAATATCTTTTTGGGATAGGCCTCCTTTTTTAGGTCAATAACAATACGCACTCCTTCTCTGGAAGACTCGTCCCTGATATCCCTGATGCCTTCAAGCCTTTTTTCCTGAACCAGATGAGCGATTTTTTCCAAAAGACTGGCTTTATTCACCTGATAAGGGACCTCATGAACAATAATTTTAAAGACGCCGGTTTTTTGTTCAACAATTTCGGTTTTGGCACGCATAACAATGCCGCCTTTGCCCGTGGCGTACGCCTGTTTTATGTCTTTTGGGTCATAGATTAAACCTCCGGTCGGAAAATCCGGGCCTTTTACGAATTCGCAAAGCTCGTCAACCGAAGCGTTTGGATTATCAATCAAGTGAGTGATTGCGTCAATAAGTTCGCTCAGATTGTGCGGCGGAATATTGCTCGCCATGCCCACGGCAATGCCAAAAGTGCCGTTCAAAAGCAGGTTGGGCAGCTTGGACGGCAGAACCTTGGGCTCTTGATGGGCGCCATCATAGTTTGGCGTGAAATCAACGGTTTTTTTCTCAATGTCGGTGAGCATCTCTTCAGTAATGTTGGCCAGCTTTGCTTCGGTATAACGCATGGCCGCGGCTGAATCTCCGTCCATTGAACCAAAGTTTCCCTGCCCCCAAACAAGCGGATAACGCATGTAAAAATCCTGTGCCATCTTGACCATGGCGTCATAAACCGCCACATCGCCGTGCGGATGGTATTTGCCCAGCACCTCACCAACCACGGTGGCTGATTTCCTGAATTTCGCTCCGGGCCGCAGGCCAATATCCCACATCGCGTAAAGAATACGGCGGTGGACCGGTTTTAAACCGTCGCGAACATCGGGCAGGGCACGGGAAATAATCACGCTCATGGCATAATCAAGATACGAGGACTCCATTTCCTCGACAATTGACTGCGTGGTCACCTCTCTATTTTTCTTTTCCTTATCCGGCATAAAATAGCTCAATCTACGAAATTACGAATTTTTTATCCCGAAGGGACCACTTCGTGGCGAATATACGAATATTTTTTTGACACGCATGCTAGGATTGAACATTCATCATGAATTCGTATATTCGTACCGTATTCGTAATTTCGTAGATTTTGATTTCTTGCTTTTTTGATTTATTGATTTCTTGATTATTCTTCCGGCGGACTGAAAATATCTCTATCCTCGTCTGAATTTATTTCTTGGGTTGTGGTCGCATTTTTTATTCCTTCAACCAGCTCCTTGAGCGTAGCGTCTTCAATGCTTGCCTTATCCGTATTTTCTTTAATAATATCTTTTAAACTATTAAATTCATCTTTTAAATCTTCGGACATTTGCCCAATCTCCGGGGATACTTGTTGAGCCTGACCGGTGTTTTTAAAACCCAGGGTACCACCAACCGTCAAAAACCACCCAAAGCAAATAATCACGCCGCATAAGCCGACACTTGACCAAAGTAATACCCTTCTATATAAAGTAACTGGCTCTTCCGTCTCATATATCCGTTCTTCAACATCATTGTCTGGGCCAATCTTTTCCCGAGAGACCAATTTTTCTTGAACCGGCACTTTAGGCTTGACGTCAGAAAAAATGATTCGGTCGTTCAATACTTCTTGATTTATAATTCTGTCCAACTCCTGCCGGCCCTGAGAAACATTTTTTACGGGTTCGACTTGCGCCCTAGTCTCGGTTTGCTTGACGCGCGGCCTTGTCTTGGCCGGCGTTTTTTTCTTGACTGTTTTTTTTGTTTCTTTTGATTTTTTTTGTGAGGGCATAATTTTATGATTTTTCAAGCGTAATGACCTGCATATCTTCCTGAGGAAGATCTTTTTTGTTGATTTTTAATTTTGAAAGCTTCTCGCTTGCGCAAATGCCGATTTCCTTACAAAACTTATCAACCGTGGCCAGTTTTTCCTTGACGCCGGGCACGGAAAAATACATGGGAATAACAATGCGCGGCTCAATCTGGCTGACCAACTCATCGGCTTGCTGGGGCGAGATTACCGGACCGCCGCCCACCGGCAAAGTGACAATATCTATTTCCCGAAGCGCGGCCAGCTCCTCGTCTTTTAGCGGCCGGTACAGCGTGCCCAGATGCGCGATTCTAATTCCCTCAAGCTCTATCCGATAGATAAGCGGCCGGCGGCCTTCCTTCACTTCTCCGTTTTTAAAAATATTAATTCCATAAATAAAAACACCCCTGACTTCAAATTCGCCAGGATGTTTAATAATAAAAGGGTTCCCGCCCACGCCCTCGCCGTTGTTCTGTTCGGGCCGGTTTTCCGAAATCAACACAATGTCGGCGGAAAAACTCCGGGGAAGCTTGAGCCCGGTTGTCTTTTGATACGGGTCAATAACAATACTTATTTCTTCCCCCCCGACTTTGCCCTGTATTTTAAAACATGAAAGTCCGTGCCATGTTATTTGCATAACCCATGTGGATTATAAGCTCGTTTAATGCATTTATTTTATCATAAAAATATGGGCGTGTAAAGTGGAAAACCGGCCGATTTTGACGAAAAAAATTGGCTAAAATTAGACAAAAATCAGAGCACAAAAAAAGTGTCATTGCGGGCCCCGACCGCAATCAGAGCGTGGCCCCGAAGGGGTCCCTTCGGGACAATCCCGAGCCCACATTGTACGGGCATCAAATATAAGTTCGGGATTGCCTGCCTGCCCGCTAGGCAGGCTTCGTCGTCCCCCGCACCGCGGGGGACTCCTTGCAATGACACCTAGAAAAGATTTGAGATATGCCTTTGGCTCCTTACTCCATGTCTCCGTTCGCAATCACGCCCTGCCAATATTCAATCTCATGTCTGATTTTATCTTCATCAAAATCCTGTTCAACCACACTCCAGCCTTGTTCAAACCGCCCGACTTTATCCAAAATCTCGGGGGCCCATTTTTCCGATTTCACGGCCAAATCTTTAAGGCTCTGGATAATATTTTCCAAGTCCTTTTGCTTTTGCGCGTAAATCTTCAGGCTCTCGTCATATTCAACTTGATTTTTTTGAACAACCTCTTTCATAAAATCATTAACATCTTGACGCGCGTCAAAAAATGCTTGTTCAATTTCCAAATTTTCTTCGGCCGTAAACGCCTGCTCAAATTCCTTGCCGTGCCGGAAGTCCTTGACATTGCCTCCTTTTTTTTGAAAATCAATATATTTTTCAAGCGTGGCCGGCTTGAGGTGTTTTTTAAAATATTTTTCAAACTCGGCCTGGGCGTAATTCGTGAACATCTCCTCATAAGCTTTGCGATAAGACCATGATTGCCTGCCCGCCTGAACAATCGCTTTCTCAATATCTTGTGGGCTTGTATTTTGATCCTTCTCAAATCGGGTCAACAAATCTTCAAGCTTGTTTTTTTCTTGTTTGGAAAAAGTAAAAGGTATGCCTTGTATGGATTTTTTGAGCAAAAACAGCTCATTTTGTAGTGGATGGGCCATAGATTTATGCAATTAATTGTAGAAACAGTATAATCTTTTTATTTAAAGATGGTGGAAATTAGCTGTTTGGAAAATGGAAATTAGTAATGGAAAATAGAAATTGGAAATTGGAAATTGTGTCATTTATTTTCCATTTTCCAGTTTCCAATTTCTATTACCATTTTCCAATTTCCATACAACTAATTTACCTCGTGTTCTCTGATTTCCGATTTCTTAACCGATTTCTGTTTTCTGATAACTGATTTCAGTCTGTTCTAAAAAATCTTCATCGCTGTCAAAAATAATTAACCCTTGTAGGAGCCTCTAGCCTACACTTAAATTGTACCTAATTTTTATAAAAAGAAGAAGAGGCCGTCGGAGCGGCCTCAAGAAAGTATGGGTGAGGAGGGTTGGGTTTGCTTGAACATATCCTTTGTCTTATTTTTCTAGAATCACTTCGGCTTTGTCAATCCGATGAACCCAAAACTTGATCGTTTTGTCCTCAAGGGGTCGGATCACGGTTGAATGGTCTATAAAGCCGCTGACTTCCACCTTGACTGACGCGCCGTGCAGATTGCCGTCAAAATCAACCACCCTTGCTTTAATTAAAACTTCCTGTCCGATTTTCATGATATGTCCTCCTAAGTTAAAGTGTGTGCGTTTGCCTGTATGATATTGTTTATCTCGGCTCGTTGTCAAATGGGCATCCTGCTGGATTGACACCAGTAAGGGTGTCACCTCGGACAAGTGTTTGACAGCCTTACGGCTGTCAAACCGAAAAAGCTTTGCTCCGTGTCAAGCAATTTAACTAGGTAACCAAACGGACTCTCGTTGTGCAACGTAAGAAGTAACCAAGCGAGGCTTAATTCTTTTGCTTGGTTGCGCCTTTAAGCTCGCTGGCTGCTTCTTCTCATATGCCTTCCAAAGAAGGTTTAACTTGTAGGAGTTAATTAAAGTTTCGTGTTGGTAAAAATGGTGTTTCTCTTCTAAATTTAGCTATAATCTGGAAAACTAATGGTTATATGACCATTAGTAGACCAAGAAAGCACTGCTGAAAGAATTATTTCGTTGTCACAGAGGGCT